>NZ_JBCGFQ010000013.1:0-111021 GCF_040984075.1 Pseudomonas sp. I2 | reverse complement strand
GGCTCGAGCCGGGGGTTTGCTATCGCTTGTGGTCCGAAGCCCAGCACGAGCAACTGGCGGGCTTTGGTTCGCCGGAGATTCAACAGGCCGACCTGGCGGGATTGGCCCTGCAGCTCGCGCGGTGGGGCGTTGGGCCGGACGAGCTCAAGTGGCTCGATGCTCCCCCGGCTGCGGCCTTTGCCCAAGCATGCGATCTATTGCGCCGGCTCCGGGCCCTGCAACCGGATGGACAATTGACCCGGCATGGCCAGGCGATGGCCGAGATGCCCGCTCATCCGCGTCTGGCCCACCTGCTATTGCGTGGTCATGAGCTGGGTTTGACGAATCTGGCATGCGATATCGCGGCCTTGCTGAGCGAGCGGGATATCCAGCGCGGCGGCGGGGCCGACCTGCACGCTCGGTTGGCTGTCTTGTCTGGAGAGCAACGCGCCCAGCGTGGCGGGCAGGGGAGCGCCCAGCGAGCGAAGCAGTTGGCCAGGCAATACCGTTCGTTCTTGCGCGGGCCCACGGCTGACCGCGTGCCGGACCCTGCAAACCCGAAATGGGTGGGCTGCCTGCTAGCGCTTGCCTACCCTGATCGCATTGCACGACAGCGGCGCGCCGGTGGCGCGGAGTACCGCCTTGCCAATGGCCGGGCTGCGTTGTTCTCAGAGAGCGATGCGCTGATGAAACACCCCTGGTTGGTGATCGCTGATCTGGGGAGCCGCCAGGGGCAACGGGACGAGCGTATCTATCTCGCGGCGGATCTGGATGAAACGCTGTTCGACTCGGTCCTGAAAGAGCAGGTCAGCCAGGTGGACGCGCTGGATTGGGACGAGCGGGAAGGCGTGCTGCGGGCGGAGCGACAGCTCAAGGTAGGGGAACTGGTGCTTTCTTGCGCGCCGCTGGCCAACCTGGATGACGAAGCCCGTGTCCAGGCATTGATCGACTATATCCGGCGCAAGGGCCTCGAGCTGTTGCCCTGGACGCCCGAGCTGCGCCAGTGGCAGGCACGTGTGGCACTGCTGCGTGACCTGGATCTGGAGAGCGGGGGGGCGAGTGAATGGCCGGATTTGCGTGATCAGGCGCTTCTGGCGTCCCTACGTGAGTGGCTTGGGCCCTACATTGGAAAGGTCACCCGGCTCAGCCACTTTGGCCAGCTCGACCTGGCATCGATTCTGCGCAACCTGTTGCCCTGGCCATTGCCGCAGCAACTCGATGTGCAAGCACCCCAGACGATCTCGGTGCCCTCGGGGTCGAATATTCGTATCGACTACAGCGAGCGTCCCCCCGTATTGGCGGTAAGGCTCCAGGAGTTGTTCGGCCTGGCGGACACACCGCGCATCGCCAATGGGCGGCAGGTGCTCAAGCTGCATTTGCTGTCGCCAGCGCGGCGCCCCGTGCAGGTTACCCAGGACCTGGAGAACTTCTGGAAATCGACTTATGCCGAGGTCAAGAAAGACCTGAAAGGCCGATACCCCAAGCACTACTGGCCGGATGACCCGCTGGTAGCTGAGGCCACGGCACGGGCCAAGCCCAGGGGGACCTGAGCTCCTGTCGCCGGGGTGCTTGCGTTGGTGCAAGCACCCCGGCGCTACCGATCAGTCCACGCGCTCGATCAGGAACTCGTGGACCTCACCTTCCTGGACATTCAGCAGGTAGTAGGTCCCCGGCTCATGGTGCGGGGTATCCATGATGGCCTTGACCTGCTGGCCCTGGTGGTCCCGCCAGCGGCAATGCAAGCCTTGTTCGGTCCAGTTCAGGGTTTCCAGCTTCCAGAAGTCGGTGACCTCGGCATGCTTGTACAGCCCCAGGTAGCCATTGAGGCTGATGCCCAGTTTCTTGTCCGCGTGGCGGCCGGTGCCGCGGATGCTGAAGTGATGGCGGTTCTCGGTTTGCGACAGGAAGGTGAAATGAAAGACCGGGGAGTCGGCCTGTCCGCCTGCTTGCAGCCAATCATCCTGCGGGGCGAATCCCCAGCTGAACTTGTCGGTGCTACGGCTGAGCCGCAGCGGCACCCGTCGGTTATCGACCAGCATGTAGATCTTGCCGCGAAATGCTTCGATCGTCTCGGCGACGAGCACTGGTTCATGAGCGTCTGTCATGGGAGTCTCCTTGTCCATTCGATGGCAGCACCGTGCTGCACCGTCGGCGATTCTGGCGGCCGACGGGGATCGATGGCGCAAGGAAGGTTTGCTTCGAGAGTCGTTTCAGTCGCGGCGATGGGGCGGTAGCTGCAGCCGAGCCACGAGCGGCAGGTGGTCGGAGATCTGCAGGGTGTCCTGCTGCAGCACCTGGGCCTGGAGCCGCTGCAACCTGGGGCTGTGCAGCAGGTAGTCGAGAGTGCGGTCGGGCCCGCTGGCGGCCGGGTCGTTGGGGTAGTGCGTGAGCCAGGCGCTGCGATCGGCCCCGCTGGCCTCGGCGTTGCTGGGAATCATCGGGTACTTGTCCCAGAGCAGGTGCAGGTCGCTGTCGGCGGGGTAGTTGCCGCGTTGTGCCGGTGGCAGGCGACGGTACTGGCCCAGGGGCAGGAGATTGAAGTCGCCACCGATCAGCCAGGGCGTGCCCTGGCCTTCCAGGCGGTCGAGGACCTTGGCCAGGTGCGCCACCTGGCGCTGCTGCAGGTCGCTGCCGGGCCGGTAGGGTGAGAGCTGGGTGTTGAGCACCGCCAGGCGGCCACCATCCTGCACCGGCAGGTAGCTGACCAGCAGGGCCGGTTGCGGCTCCAGCAGGCGGTTCAAGGCATTGCTGGCGGCGGAGGGTAGTTGCAGGCGCTCGGCCTTGGCGATCGGGTAGCGGCTAAGGGTGGCCAGGGTGCGGCCAACGTTGCCGGCAATGTGCCAGTCGGGCACGAAGTCGGCCTTCCAGTCATAGGCCTGGACCGCGCAGGGGTAGAGATCGGCGAGGCGCTCGCGCAACAGGGCCAGCTGGTCCTGGTAACCGGTGGCCTTGGCGCCTTTGTCCAGCTCCTGGAGCAGGACGATGTCAGGCTGTTCGGCGCGGATCACCCGGCTCACTTCGTCGAGGTTGAAGGCCAGGTCCTCGGCACTCGGGCGGGTGTCGCTGCCGCGGCCCTGGTCGTACCAGAACACGTAGCGCTTGCCGGCCAGGTACTGCACGTTCCAGGTCATCACCTTGAGCGCCTGCCCAGGTAGCAGCGGCGGGCTGGCGCCGTGGCAGGCAACCGCCACGGGTTCGCGGGGGGAGGGCTGCCAGCCCAGGTGATCGGCAAGCAGCCAGAGCACGGCCAGCAACAGTAGCAGGGACAGCAGGGCGTTGCGCAGTAGACGGATCATCGGCTCGGCTTGTCGGTGCAGGTGGCGCCAGCATAACCGAGCCGTTCGTCGGTGAGCCAGTTCAGGCGCTGGCTTCGCTCTCCAGCAGCATGAACAGGCGGTACAGCACCACACCGCTGAACAGTTGCAGGAAGCCGCTCAGGCTGTCCAGGGCCAGTTGCAGGCCCGGCTGGGGCTCGGGGAACACTGTCAGCAGCAGCCCGTCGAGCAGCCACAGCGGCGCCAGCACGGCGAGCACGCAGGCCAGGATGCGCATGAAGTGCCCGGTGGTCATCCTGGCGCTCTCGCGCATGGCCTGCACCACCGGCAGCCCGCGCAGCACCAGCAGGTATTCGGCGAACACCAGGTTGATCATGATCCACACCCCCGGGAAGATGAACAGCGCCAGGCCCGCCATGATCAGCAGCGAGCTGATCAGGATCAGCAGCGCCAGCGCAGGCCACAGTTGTACGGCGCGGGCGAACAGGTTGCGCTTGGCGATGTCCTGGCCGTTGCTGCGGGTGTCGAGGTAGAGGATCAGGGCCGCGCTGTAAAGCGGGTAGAACAGCAGGCTCACCAGCATGCCGTAGGCGGGCGAGCCCTGGTCGCCCAGCTGGCGGTCGAGCAGTTGGGTGCACAGGGCTTCGAGCATCACCAGCGGCAGGCAGAGCTGGAGGATGCTCGCCAGATGGCGGCGGAAAAAATACAGGGAATCGCGCAGGACGCTCAGCGGGTTCATCGGTCAGGATCGCATGGCAGAAAAAGCAGGGCGTCACTTTAGCCCACAGCCTTTGCTGAAAAAAGTTTCACGGCCTCGATGATTGAATCGCGTGGCTGTGCACCCCATCCTTGACGCGTCCACACAGGCCACTGACGTATGAGGTAGCCCATGAACACTGAAGAACGAACCCTGATCGACGGCCTGTTCGGCCGCATCAAGCAAGCCGAGGCTGCAAGCCAGCCGCGTGACGCCCAGGCGCAGGCGTGCATCGAGGAGCACCTGCGCCAGCAGCCGGCGGCGCCGTACTACATGGCCCAGGCGATCCTGGTCCAGGAGGCCGCGATCGAGCGTCTGGACGAGCGGAACAAGCAGCTCGAGGCCGAGCTGAAGCAGGCCAAGGCCCAGCTCGAGGCTACCCGTGGCAGTAATGCCGGTGGCGGTTTCCTGTCGAGCATCTTTGGCGCAGGGGCCCGCAGCCCGGCTCCGCAGCCGCAGCGCCCGGCGGCCTCCGGTGGTGGCTGGCGTGAGCCGAGCGCGCCGGGCTTCAACCGGCCGGGAGCGTCGGCCTTCAATGCCACCCCCGCCCGCAGCGGCGCCGGCAGCTTCCTCGGCGGTGCCATGCAGACCGCTGCCGGCGTGGCGGGCGGCGTATTGCTGGCGCAGGGCATCAGCAGCCTGTTCAACCATCACGCGCAGCCCGAGGAAGTGGTCGAGGTCATCAAGGAAGAACCGGCGCCGGCCAGCGACAGCGGCGGCTGGAACGACCAGGAGGTCCAGCGCCAGGTCGCCGACAACGGTGACCCGGGCTATGACCAGGGCGGCTTCATGGACAGCGACTATGGCAGCGACGGTGGCGGGTTCTTCTCCGACGACGACACGTTCGTCTGAGGGCTCTGGCATACTGCTGGCCTTCAAGGGGGCCGTGCGCCCCCATCACGACGCAAGGCCGCCGTCACAGGCCTGACCTGCCAGAGGGTTCATGGTGAAGAAAATCGCATTGTTCGCCGATGTGCAGAACCTCTACTACACCGTGCGCCAGGCCCACGGCTGCCATTTCGACTATGCCGCGCTGTGGGCCGATGTCAGTCGCCAGGGCCAGATCGTCGAGGCGGTGGCCTATGCGATCGACCGTGGCGACAGCAAGCAGCAACAGTTCCAGCAGATCCTGCGCAACCTTGGTTTCGAGGTGCGTCTAAAACCGTTCATCCAGCGTAGCGACGGTTCGGCCAAGGGTGACTGGGACGTGGGCATCACCCTCGATGTGATCGATGCCGCCGCCCGGGTCGACCAGGTGGTACTGGCCTCTGGCGATGGCGACTTCGACCTGCTGCTGGAGCGGGTGATCCAGCGCCATGGCACCGAGGCCGTGGTCTATGGCGTGCCGGGGCTCACCGCGCTATCGCTGATCCGTGCTGCCAGTCGCTATGTGCCGATCGAAGGGCAGTTGTTGTTGCGGCATTGATCCCGCCCATTCGCGCATAGACTGGAACGGTCAACCACGCAACTCAGGCCTTCCTGCCATTGCTTTCCAGGTGATCGAGCGGCACGCGCCGTTCCACCGCGCTGGAGAGGATGATCGAGGTCTTGCTGAAGCCCAACTGCGAGACCTGGTTGATCAGCGCCTCCAGCTCATTCATCGAGGCGACCGCCGCCTGCATGATCACGCAAGGATCCCCCGTGACCCGGTGGCATTCGGTGAGCTGGGGAATGCGCGTCAGGGCTTCGTAGGCCTGCTGGTTGCCGTGGCTGGCCAGGCGCAGCTCGATCACGCACTGGATCGGCAAACCGATCTTCTCCAGGTCGACCTTGGCCGAATAACCGGTGATCACACCGCTGGCCTCCAGCTTGGCCACCCGTTCGGCCACCGCCGGGGCGGATAGATTCACCTGGCGCGCCAGTTGCGCGTAGGTGGCCCGGCCGTTTTCCAGCAGGGCGGCGAGGAGCATGCGATCGTACTTGTCCATGGCACTTCCAGTGGTCACTTTGTAATCGACGGAAAAGTGGTCTTACAACCATGCTTTGCAAAGTGTACGGCTGATTTAAACCTGTTTTGTAACTTAAGTTTGCGCAGGGGCCTTTCTAAACTAAGTCACCCGTAAACGGATTTCGAGTTCTTTCCCATGCCTGCCTCCCGTCGCTTCCCGCTGCTGCTCATCGGTGCCTTCCTGGCTTTGTACCTGGTCTGGGGCTCGACCTACCTGTTCATCAAGATCGGTGTCGAGTCCTGGCCGCCGATGCTGATGGCAGGTGTGCGCTTCATCATCGCCGGCAGCCTGCTCTACGGCTTCCTGCGCTGGCGCGGGGTGCCCGCGCCGACCTGGGCGCAATGGCGCGCGGCGGGGGCGATCGGTTTCCTGTTGCTCAGTTGCGGCAATGGTGGCGTGACCCTGGCCGAACATGCCGGGGTCGCTTCGGGCGTGGCCGCGTTGGCGGTGGCCACGGTGCCGCTGTTCACCTTGTTGTTCGGCCTGCTGTTCGGCCAGCGCAACTCGCGCCTGGAGTGGGCGGGGATCTTCCTTGGCCTGGCCGGCATTGGCTTGCTCAACCTTGGGTCCAACCTGCAAGCCAGCCCCATGGGCGCGGCGCTGATCCTGTTCGCCGCGGCGTCCTGGGCCTTCGGTTCGGTATGGAGCAAGACCCTGCCGCTGCCCCAGGGGGCCATGGCCAGTGCCGCCGAGATGCTGGTAGGCGGCGCTGCGCTGTTGATCGGCAGTGCCGTCAGCGGCGAGCGCCTGACCCAGATGCCCACTGCCGCAGGTTGGGGTGCGCTGGCCTATCTGGTGTTCTTCGGCTCGATCCTGGCCTTCAGCTCCTACATGTACCTGCTCAAGCACGTACGCCCGGCGGCGGCCACCAGCTATGCCTACGTCAACCCGGCGGTGGCGGTGCTACTGGGGATCGTCTTCGCCGGCGAGCGCATCGGCGCCGAGGAGTGCGTGGCGATGGCGGTGATCATCGGGGCGGTGGTGCTGATCGGGTTGCCGCAATGGCGCAAGGTGCCCGAGACGCCCGCGCCGCTGAAGGGCGAAATGTGCAAGTAGGGCGGGGCGTTGCGGTAAACTGCCGGCTTCGCTGAACCCCCTGACGGTATTGCCATGAATTTCGCCAAACTCGGCCTGATCGAACCCTTGCTGCGCACCCTGCAGCACCTGGACTACAACACCCCGACTCCCGTCCAGGCCCAGGCCATCCCCGCCGTGCTGGCCGGCCGCGACCTGATGGCCGCGGCCCAGACCGGCACCGGCAAGACCGCCGGTTTCGCCCTGCCGGTGCTGCAGCGCCTGGCGCTGGAAGGCGCCAAGGTCGCCAGCAATTCGATCCGTGCCCTGGTGCTGGTGCCGACCCGCGAGTTGGCCGAGCAGGTCCATGCCAATATCCGCCAATACGCCGAGAACCTGCCGCTGAGCACCTACGCGGTATACGGTGGGGTCAGCCTCAATCCACAAATGATGCGCCTGCGCCGTGGTGTCGACCTGCTGGTGGCCACGCCTGGCCGGCTGCTCGACCTGTTCCGGCAGAACGCGGTGAAGTTCGGCCAGGTGCAGACCCTGGTTCTCGACGAGGCCGACCGCATGCTCGACCTGGGGTTCGCCGAGGAGCTGCAGGCGGTGTATGCCGCGCTACCGCGCAAGCGTCAGACGCTGCTGTTCTCCGCCACCTTCTCCGACGAGATCCGCATGCTCGCCGGCCTTGCCTTGAACGACCCGCTGAGCATCGAGGTCAGCCCGCGCAACGCCACGGCCAGCACGGTGAAGCAGTGGCTGGTACCGGTGGACAAGAAGCGCAAGGCCGACCTGTTCTGCCACCTGCTGCGCAAGCAGCGCTGGAAGCAGGCCCTGGTGTTCGCCAAGACGCGCAACGGCGTCGACCAACTGGTGGAGCGCCTGCTCGGCGAGGGGATCAATGCCGACGGTATCCACGGTGATCGCCCACAGGCCACCCGCCAGCGCGCGCTGGACAGCTTCAAGGCCCGCGAGATCCAGGTGCTGGTGGCCACTGATGTCGCGGCCCGTGGCCTGGACATCGACGACCTGCCGCTGGTGGTCAACCTCGACCTGCCGATCGTGGCCGAAGACTACGTGCACCGCATCGGCCGTACCGGCCGGGCGGGCAACAAGGGCGAGGCGATCTCGCTAGTGTGTGCCGACGAGGTGCAGTTGCTGGCGGCCATCGAGACCCTGATCCGCCAGACCCTGCCGCGTCACGAGGAGCCGGATTTCATTCCCGATCACCGGGTACCGCTGACCGATGCCAGCGGCCAGGTGCTGAAGAAACCGAAAAAGCCCAAGAAGCCGAAGGAGAACAGCGCCAAGCGAGGGCTGGGGCGCTGGATGGACAGTGCCGAGCCTGCGTTCTCGGAGCCAGCGGTCAAGCCGGTGCGCAAGGTGCCGAGCTTCAACAGCGGGCCGCGCAAGCGCAAGTCTTGAGGTTTTCAGGGCCGCCGGAGGGGCGGCATGGGGATCGAGGGGAGCAGGGTGGGATTGGGTCTGGTCGCTGTTCAGGCGTTGACCTGGTCCATGAGCCATTTCTTGAAGCGTTCGATGTTCCGGCTGCCTTTGGCGGCGCTGCGGTAGCAAAGAAAGTGGATCTCCCGGCGCAGATGGGGCCGGTTGCCTTGCAGTATCACCAGGCTTGCGTCTTTCAACTCCGACTCGGCCAAGCGGGTCGACTCCAAGGTGATACCCAGCCCGTCAGCAGCGGCCGACAGGGCCAGCGCGGCGCGGTCGAACGACAGCCCCTTGAACTGACGTAGTTCCGCGATGCCTTCGTAGCCTAGCCAGTCGCCCCAGCGCACAGGGCAAAGCTGCGAGTCGATCAGCGAATGGGCCGGGATCGTCTGTTCGTTCAGCGTCACCGCTGGATCGAAGAAACGCGGCGAGGACATCGGTGCGAGCGTTTCCATGCCCAGCGACTCGGCAATGACGCCTGTCTTGTTTATGGGCGCGCCATAGGTGATGGCGACATCGATTTCCTCATGACGGGTCAGCTCCGGCGGGGTTGCACTGGAGGTGAGGCGAATGTGCATGGGGTCGGGTTCGCTCAGCAAGCGTGCCAGGCGTGGCGAGAGCCATTTCGAAGCGAAGCTCGGTGCACAGTGCACGGCCAGACTCAACTGTTGGGTATCCGGTATCCAGGGGGCGATAGCGTGCTCCATGGCATCGAATACCGGGGTCAGCCTGCCAGCCAGTCTTTGGCCTTCTACGGTGAGCTCTACCGAGCGTGCGTGACGGATGAACAGTTCCACCCCAAGGGTGGCTTCGAGTTTTCTGACCTGGTGACTGACCGCTGAAGGTGTCAGATGGAGCTCGTCTGCCGCGGCCGCGAAGTTCTGCAGGCGCGAGGCGGCTTCGAAGGCACGAATGGCCGCGAAGTTGGGAATTTTTCTCATTATTTTGGTATTTCCCTAGGCTGAATCCAATTCAACCTTGGGTAAAAAGGGATCGTTTGTCAACGATGCTGGGCGAACCGACTATGGAGTTCCGCACTATTACAACAACGAGGAAAACCCCATGGATTCGCTGCTTTCCATTAACCCCGCCGCCAATAGCAAACGCCGTATTTCGATTTATCAGCCCGAGCAGGCGGGGCTGATTTTCCCTGAAATCCCCGAGTTCAAATCCTTCGAAGAAGAGCGCACTTACCGCAAGAAGCATCTGGTCGCAGCATGCCGGGCGTTCGCGCAGCATAGCCTGGACTACGGTTTCGCCGGCCACCTCACCGTGCGCGATCCAGAGTTCCCGGAGTTGTACTGGACCAACCCCATGGCCGTGCACTTTTCCAAGGTGAAGATGAGCAACCTGATTCTCGCCGACCACAAGGGCAAGGTGGTCGAAGGGAACTACGCCATCAATCGCGCAGGCTTCGTACTGCATGCCGCAGTGCACGAAGAACACCCGGACATCCTCGCCATGTGCCATGCCCATACCATCTACGGGGGGGCCTGGGCGGCTACCGGCCGGCCGCTGCCGCCTATCACTCAAGATGCCGCAGTGTTCTACGAGGACCATGTGGTGATCACCGATGAGGCCGGTGCCGTTGCCGTGGAAACCAAGGCGGGCAACTCGGTTGCGGGGCACTTCAAGAACGTTCGTGCAGCGATCCACCAGAATCATGGCTTGCTCACGGCCAGCCGCCACAGCATCGACGAAGCGGCGTTCTGGTTCATCGCACTGGAGCGTTGCTGCCAGCAGCAGTTGCTGATCGAGGCCTCCGGCATCGAGCCGAAGCTGGTGACCCCAGAGCGCTGTCGCTACAGCCGCGAGAATGTCGGTAGTCCCTTCATCGGTTGGCTGCACTTCCAGGCGCTGTACGACCAGTTGGTCGAAGACCAGCCCGACATGTTCTCGTGATCTCCAGGGCGGCGCCTTATCCCGGCGCCGACCGTCATGCCGTCGAATCGCCAGACAATAACAACAATCTTGCGGAGACCAGCAGATGTCCAACGCAATCGAGGCGCCGCCCTACCGTGCAAACCTGTCTTCTGAATCCCAACTCTATGGCCGTGTAGTCCTGCGGCTGATTCCTTTCCTGTTCATCTGTTACGTGTTCGCCTACCTCGACCGGGTCAATGTCGGTTTCGCCAAGCTGCAGATGCTCGATGAACTCAAGTTCAGCGAAACGGTTTATGGCTTGGGCGCAGGCGTGTTCTTCCTGGGGTACTTCATCTTCGAAGTGCCGAGCAACCTGATCCTGCACCGGGTAGGTGCCAGGCGCTGGATAGCGCGGATCATGATCACCTGGGGCCTGCTTTCGGCCAGCATGATCTTCGTCCAGACACCCACCACCTTCTACATCATCCGCTTCCTGCTCGGCGTCGCTGAGGCCGGTTTTTTCCCAGGGATCATCTTGTACCTCACCTACTGGTTCCCACCCTCGCGGCGCGGCAAGATCACCGCGATGTTCATGACGGGTATCCCCATGGCAGGGGTAATCGGTGGGCCGCTGTCGGGTTGGATCATGGCCACGACCCACGGCTGGCATGGATACTCGGCATGGCAGTGGTTGTTCTTCCTGGAAGCACTGCCTTCGATTATCGCGGGGGTCGTGGTGCTGTTCTATCTGGAAGACAAGATCGATGATGCCAAGTGGTTGAGCGACAGCGAAAAGCAGGTGCTCAAGCGAAACCTGGAGAACGAGACAGGGCCGCGGGAGGTGCACTCGGTGTTCGGTGCTTTCCGCAATCGACGCGTATGGGTGCTTGCCACTGGGTACTTCGGTTTCATGATGGGCCTGTACGGCATCAGCTTCTGGTTGCCTTCACTGATCAAGGCGTCAGGTGTGCAGGAAGCTTCCACCGTGGCCATGCTCACCACCATTCCGTATGTCTGTGCGACCGTTGCGATGGTGCTCACCGGCCGTAGTGCCGACCGCTGGAAAGAGCGGCGCTGGCATGCGGCGGTACCGGCGATACTCGGCGGGCTGGGCTTGGTGCTCAGCACCCTGACGGTACAGAACCCGATGGTGTCGCTGGTGTTCTTGTCGCTGGCCACCATGGGCATCATGACCGGGCTATGCCAGTTCTGGTGCCTGCCGCCAGCGTTCCTGGGCGGCATGGCGGCGGCCACGGGCATCGCCATGATCAACTCGTTCGGTAACCTGGCAGGGTTTCTCAGCCCCTACATGATTGGCTGGGTGAAGGATGTCACCGCCTCGACCGATATCGCGTTGTATTGCATCGCAGGGTCGTTGGTGTTTGCGGCTAGCATCTGTCTGGCGATGCCCAAGGCCGTGGTAAACCGCTGAAAGGGCAATGGGGACTCTGTGGGAGCAAGCGAGCTTGTTGGAGCGCCGCTCCCACAGAGGTCTCTGCAAATTCAACGCGTTACGTCTCGTTCTGTAGACGTGGGCTTTTCCGTGAGGGCGCGGGTCAGGAAAACACCGTTACTGCGCCAGGTACTGGCTCAGCCGCTCGATCAAGTTTTCCCGTGCATGGGTGGTGTGCAGATCGGACAGCTCACCGGCCTTGACCACATCACCCGCAGAGATGGCCTGGGCAATCGCCTCATGCTCGAGCCAAATGCTTTCGCGTTGTTTGGACGACTGCAGTACGGCACCCATCGCACGACGCAAATGCACCCAGTACACCTGGGCGCTCTGGGCAATCAGGGGGTTGCCTGATGCTTCGTAGATCGCGTTGTGGAATGCCATGTCGGCATCGATCATGGCCTTGATGTTCTTGCCCTTGGAGATTTCTCGTCCTCGGCTCACATAGACCGGATCGATGGCGGCACCGCGGGCGGCCGCCATCTTCGCCGCGAGGTTGTCGAGCGCGCCGCGAATCAAGTAGAGGTTGCTGATCGACTCGATGGTCAGCGGTGTGACCAGGACGCCGCGTCCAGGAGCGTCCTGAACCAACCCATCCTTCTTCAGCAGCCGCAACGCCTGCAACACCGGCGAACGGGACACCTCCATCTGTTCGGCGATCTCTTCCTGGGTCAGGCGGGTGCCCGGCGCGATCGATCCATCACTGATAGCGTCGAGCAATGTCTTGTAGACCTCGTCCACATAGTCGATGCGCGTCTGCACGCGCTTGAGCTTGGTTGTCATGGATTGGCCTGGCTGCCTATCGGTTTCCCTGAGTTCGAGCTGCATTGTCCACGTTCTCCACAGTGATTCAAATTTTTCCTTGACTTGGGCTGAGTGTAGGTCAAGACTCTGAACTCTGTATACAGAGTTCTAAATACATAAAGGAAACCGATGCGATGAAGGTGTTCTACGACAAAGATGCGGACATGACCCTCGTGCAGCAGCGCAAGGTCGCCGTCATTGGTTACGGCGCCCAGGGTCATGCCCATGCGCAGAACCTGCGTGACAGCGG
Organism: Pseudomonas sp. I2; assembly: GCF_040984075.1. Taxonomy (NCBI): domain Bacteria; kingdom Pseudomonadati; phylum Pseudomonadota; class Gammaproteobacteria; order Pseudomonadales; family Pseudomonadaceae; genus Pseudomonas; species Pseudomonas sp. I2. Next base: position 98,228 of record NZ_JBCGFQ010000013.1, on the reverse strand, counting down.
GGTCGACGTGGTGGTAGGGCTGCGCGAGGGCTCCGCTTCAGTGAAGAAGGCCCAGGCGGCTGGCCTTGCGGTCTGCGCGGTGGGTGAAGCGGTTGCCCAGGCCGATCTGGTAATGCTCCTGCTGCCGGACGAGCGTATGGCCGAGGTATACCGCCAGGCGGTCGAGCCACACTTGCGACCAGGTGCCGGCCTGGCCTTCGCCCACGGGTTCAATATCCACTACGGACAGATCCAACCGCGTGCCGACCTGGATGTGCTCATGGTTGCGCCCAAGGCGCCGGGTCACACCGTGCGCTCGACCTACCAGGCAGGGCAAGGCGTGCCGGCCCTGATCGCGGTGCAGCAGGATGCCTCGGGCCTGGCCCGTGGCTTAGCCCTGGCCTATGCCTGTGCCATCGGTTGCGGCAAGGCCGGAATTCTCGAAACGGATTTCCGCGAGGAAACCGAGACCGACCTCTTCGGCGAGCAGGCTGTGCTGTGCGGCGGTACCGTCGAGCTGATCAAGCTGGGCTTCGAGACCCTGGTCGAAGGCGGTTATTCACCCGAGCTCGCTTACTTCGAGTGCCTGCACGAGCTGAAGCTGATCGTCGACCTGATCTACGAAGGCGGCATCGGCAACATGAACTACAGCATTTCCAACAACGCCGAGTTCGGCGAATACCGCAGCGGCCCGCTCATCGTTCCCGCGCAGACCAAAGCACGGATGCAGGATCTTCTGACGAGCATCCAGAGCGGTGAGTACGCCCGCGACTTCATCCTCGAGCACAAAGCCGGCAACCCGACCCTGAATGCCCGCCGTCAGCAGTTGCAGCGCCATCCGATCGAAACCGTCGGTGCCCAACTGCGCGCGATGATGCCGTGGATCCATAGCAAGCCCCTGGTCGACAAGACCCTTAACTGACCCTTTCCCAGCAACGGAAAAACAGCAACACCTGCGGCACCCTTGCGTTCCAACAATATGTATACAGAGTTCGGAGTTCCGAATTCATGTATCGAACAAGAACGGAGCAATGCACGATGAGCCAGAAACTCGATAAGCATGATGAGCAACGCAGCGCCGGCACCGGCCCCGCTGTAGCACAGAAACTGATCGCCTACGGCGGTTACTACACCAACAAGACACCCGGCCATGATCCCGAGCTGACCGAGACCGGCCCCGGCACTCCCATGGGCGAGTACATGCGGCGCTTCTGGCACCCGGTCTGCATGTCTCTGGAGCTCACCGATACCCCGCGTTTCCTGAAGATCCTCGGCGAAGAACTGGTCGCCTTCCGTGATGGCAGCGGTCGGGTGGGCGTACTGCACGCCCACTGCGTGCATCGCGGTGCCTCTCTTGAGTACGGCGCGATCCAGGAGCGTGGCATCAAGTGCTGCTACCACGGCATGGTCTTCGATGTGGATGGTGCCTGCCTGCATGTACCTTTCCCGGCCGGTGAAGAAAAGGAAGCGGACAAATACGCCTGTTCGATCCGCCAGGGCGCCTACAAGGCCTTCGAGCGCCACGGCCTGGTGTTCGCCTACATGGGGCCGCCTGACGAAGAGCCGCCCTTCCCAGAGTGGGAGCAGGACTTCACCGTCCTCGAAGGTGACGAGTTGGTACCCTACAGCAACTTCCAGCACTGCAACTGGCTGCAGGTCCAGGACAATGCAGCCGACAACTTCCACCCCACGGCGCTGCATGCTGCCAAGAACGTGGTCGGTGAAAACTTCCAGGGCACTACCTTCGACGAGGTGGGCGCAGCATCCATGGAGGTTGCCCCGGACATGCAGTTCATCCCTGTGCACCAGGGCCGTAGCCTGGCGTGCGCCGGTGCCCGGCGGGTGAACGACGATCGCATGTTCCTGCGTATCCAGCACCAGGTCCTGCCTAACCTCAGCCTGCACGCCTACACGTCCGAAGACGGTTCGGCGAAAAAGCTGTTCAGCCGCTTCCATATCATCCGCTGGACCGTGCCGGTGGATGACGAAAACAGCAAGATGATCGGTTGGCGAGTCATGGGCCCGGGTATCGACACCCGTGGCGTCGGCAACAAGGAGATGGTCGGCTACGAGACCATCGACTTCCTCGAAGGCCAGGTGGCTATGCGTCGGCCCGAGCGCTTCGGCAAGTACAAGCTGGAGGACATCCCGCCAATCCCCTCCAACCACCGCGAGCGCCACGACTATAAGCAAGCTCAATATGCACCGGGCGACTACGAGGCGATCATCAGTCAGCGACCGATCGCGGTCCATGCCCTGGAGAACCCGACCAAGTTCGATGCAGGCCTGTATGCCTTCCGCAAGATGCTGCGCGATGGCCTGCGCGGCAACAACCCACAGGCTTCGGCGCAAGGCTTTGCCCAGTGGTTGCGTGACATGGGTGGCGAGCCCAACAGCTACTGCAGCGGCAACGTTTTCAATCTGCCGCGGGCTGCAACGGTCGAACAGGAGGTTGCCAACCGTCGACGCCTGGCCCGCGAAGCGGTGGCCATCCTCACCGAGGCCGATGGGCTCAGAGGCGAGGAGCGGGCAGCGTTCGTCAAGGCGCGGTTCGAACAGCTCGAACAAAGCTTCAACCAACAATAACAGAACGAGGCGCCCCACCTGGTGGGGCGCCTGCCAAGTTCGAGGTATACATCATGACATCGCTGATCAAGCCTGCTGCCACCACCCTGGAACTGGTGGTTCGTCGTGTCACCCTGGAGGCCAAGGGCATCAATTCCTACGAGCTGGTCGATCCTGAGCGACGGGAGTTGCCGGCGTTCACTGCCGGTGCGCACATTGATATTCATCTGCCCAACGGGCTCGTTCGGCAATACTCGCTGAGCAACTCACCGCTCGAGCGCCATCGCTACGTCATCGGTGTGCTGCGCGATCCAAATGGGGCGGGGGGCTCGGCAGCGGTGCATCGGTTGCATGCGGGCGATATCGTCCGGGTCAGCTCGCCGCGCAACAACTTCGAGCTCGATGCCGCTGCACGTCGATCCATCCTGCTCGCTGGAGGGATTGGCGTAACCCCGATGAAGTCGATGATGCACCATCTCGAGCAAGCCCAAGCCGAGTACGAGCTTCACTACTTCTGTCGTGGTCCGGAGTTTGCCGCGTTCTCCGATGAATTCCAGGCGCGGATCGGGCGTGGTTGCGTTCACCTTCATTTCGATGGTGGCGACCCGGCGAAGGGATTCAGCATCGCCTCCCTGCTGCAGGAAGCGCCCGAAGGATGCCATGTCTACTACTGCGGGCCGGCAGGCTTCATGGAGGCGTGTAGGTGCGCCGCCGCCCACTGGAGCGAAGGTACCGTGCACTTCGAACACTTCAAGGCGCCTGTCGACAGCGCGCTCGGCAGCGACCTCGTGGTCACCGATGGCTTTGTGGCGAAGATCAACAGCACCGGGGAAGAGTTGGTGGTCCCGGAGGGAGAAAGCCTGGCTGACGTGTTGCAGAACGCGGGCTACCCGGTGGAAACCTCGTGCCAGTCTGGTTTGTGCGGAACCTGCAAGGTCCGCTATCTCGCCGGCGAGGTGAATCACCAGGACTACATCCTGGACGACTCAGAGAAAGGTTCTTGCCTGACGGCCTGTGTATCACGAGGAAAGTCCGGAGTGCTTGTGCTGGACTTGTGAACCATCCGCCCTGGTGACCGGAGTAATCGCATGAACCTGCGCTGGCTCGAAAGCTTCATCGCCACCCACGACTGTGGGTCCATTGCCAAGGCAGCGGTGGTGCTGAAGGTTGGCCAGCCCGCAGTGAGCAAGCACATCATGTCCCTGGAGCGCTGTTTGGGGGTTCCCCTGTTCTGCAAAAAGGTTCGGCCGGTTCAGCTGAGCTCTGCCGGCCGAAGGCTCTTGCCCGTTGCTCGAAACGTCGTAGCAAGCTTGAAAGACGTGGTGGTGGAACAGCCGAGCGACTGATCCAGATCCCGCTCAGCGCCGCAGCAACCAGTCCGCCGCCGCACGTCCTGCCCGCAATCCGCTGGCGAAGCAGGCCGTCAGCAGGTAGCCACCGGTCGGCGCTTCCCAATCCAGCATCTCCCCGGCACAGAACACGCCAGGCAGTCGCTGGATCATCAGCCCTTCATCCAGCGCCTCGAAGCGTACGCCACCGGCGCTGCTGATCGCCTCGTCCAGCGGCCTTGGCCGTACCAGCTCGATCGGCAAGGCCTTGATCGCCCGCGCCAGCGCCTGGGGGTCGGCAAAGGTGGCTGGGCTGGTCAATTCGCGAAGCAGCGCCGCCTTGACGCCGTCGATCCCCAACTGCCCGTGCAGGTGCTTGGCCATGGAACGTGAGCCACGTGGCTTGGCCAGGGCCTGGACGATCTTGTCCACAGGGCGGTCCGGTAGCAGGTCGAGGAGCAGCGTGGCGCGGCCGTCGCGGTTGATGGCCTCGCGGATCGCGGCCGACCAGGCATACACCAGGCTGCCTTCGACCCCTTGCGCGGTCAGGATGAACTCGCCCTTGCGCGGCGCGCTGCCGGGCATGCCCAGGGCGATGTTCTTCAGCGGGGCGCCGGCGAACTTGTCTGTGAGCAGGGCGCTCCAGCTTTGCACTTCGAAGCCGCAGTTGCTTGGCTGCAGTGGCGAGATATCCACACCCCGCTCGGCCAGCAGCGGTAGCCAGGCACCGTCGGAGCCCAGGCGTGCCCAGCTGCCGCCACCCAGGGCGAGTACCACGGCGTCGGCGCGAAGCTGCAGCTCGCCTTGTGGATAAGTGATGCGCAAGGTGCCATCGGCGTTCCAGCCATGCCAGCGGTGGCGGGTGTGGATAACCACGCCGCTGTCACGCAGGCGCTTGAGCCAGGCGCGCAGCAAGGGCGCGGCCTTCATGTCGCGGGGGAAGACCCGCCCGGAAGTGCCGACGAAGGTCTCGATGCCCAGGCCGTGGATCCACTGGCGCAGGGCCTCGCCGTCGAAGTCGCGCAACAGTGCATCGATCTCGCGATGGCGCCGGGCGTAGCGTGAGACGAAGGCCGGATAGCCTTCGGAATGGGTGATGTTCATGCCGCCGACACCGGCCAGCAGGAACTTGCGCCCCACCGATGGCATGGCGTCGAACACCTCGACCGCCATGCCGGCCCCGGCCAGCGCCTCGGCGGCCATCAGGCCTGCTGGGCCGCCACCGATGACGGCGACGAGGGGAGGGGAAGCGGGGCGTTGGTCGGACATGGTGGGCGGCAGGCTGTGGAAAAGAGCCGGCATTCTACCCCAGCACGGCCCGCGCAGGCACTGTGCAAAAAATGATCAGCGCCTTGCGGATCAGGCAGTTGAAGGGCTCGGGCGGTTTTCCCGCAGGTTATCCACAGGCGGTTCCACAGTCATTGTGAACAACCCAGTACGCGTGCGGCGCTGTGATGGAGAATGCCGTGGCGCTTGGCCAGGGCCTCGCGGTCCTTGCTGTAGCCGCCACCGATCACGCCGACCACGGGAATGTCGCGTCCCAGGCACTGGCGTAGCACCTGTTCGTCGCGGGCGGCCAGGCCGGCGTCGGTCAGTTGCAGGTAGCCCAGGGCATCGTCCTTGTGCACGTCGACGCCGGCGTCGTACAGCACCAGGTCTGGCTGGTACAGCGGCAGCAGGTAGTTCAGCGCATCCTCGACCACCTTCAGGTAGGCCGCGTCGCCCATGCCGCGCGGCAGCGGGATGTCCCAGTCGCTCTGGGCCTTGCGTGCCGGGAAGTTCTGCTCGCAGTGCAGGGACACGGTGATCGCCTCCGGGGTGTCGTGGAGGATGCGCGCGGTGCCATCGCCCTGGTGTACGTCGCAATCGAAGATCAGGACCCGGTGCACCCGGCCGGCCTCCAGCATGTAGCGGCTGATTACCGCCAGGTCGTTGAAGATGCAGAAGCCGGCGGGGTGGTCGTGATGGGCATGGTGGGTGCCGCCGGCCAAGTGGCAGGCGATGCCATGCTGCAGAGCCAACTCGGCGCTGAGCAGCGAGCCGCCCACTGCGCGCACCGTGCGCCGGGCCAGGGCCTCGCTCCAGGGCAGGCCGAGGCGGCGTTGGTCCTCGCGGGACAGCTCGCCGCTCAGGTAGCGCTCGATGTAGCTGCGGTCGTGGGCCAGGGCGAGGATGTCGTTGGGGCAGATGTCCGGTCGCAGCAGGGCCTGGTCGGTGGCCAGGCCGCTATCGACCAGGTGATCGCGCAACAGGCGGAACTTGTCCATGGGAAAGCGGTGCTCGGCGGGAAAGGCCGGGCTGTAGTCGTCGTGGTAGATCAGCGGCAACGGCATGGTGGTTTCGGTGGTGTGGGGCCAGCGCTGATCTTGCCAGTTCGAGGCCGGCCTGTCGCTTGCCCCCTGCAATGGGCCTGGCAGCCTACGCTGTAGAGTGTGAACCCGCGATTCACGGAGCCTTCTCGATGACTTCTATCCTCCAACTGGAAAGCGCACGGCTGGTGCTGCGCCAATGGCAGGACGACGACCTGCGCGAGTTCGCCGCGCTGTGCGCCGACCCGCAGGTGATGCGCTACTTCCCGGCACCGATGACACGCTTGGAGACAGCCGCGCTGATCGGGCGGATCCGCGGTCATTTCAGCGAATACGGCTTTGGCCTGTGGGCCCTGGAGCGCAAGGACAGTGGCGCGTTCATCGGCATGACCGGCCTGCTCAACGTCGACTTCGACGCCCCCTTCACCCCTGCGGTGGAGATCAGTTGGCGCCTGGCGCGACGGCACTGGGGCCTGGGCTTCGCCAGCGAGGCGGCGTGGACTTGCCTGCGTTGTGCTTTCGCCCAGTTGCGCCTGGAGGAAGTGGTGTCGTTCACTACCGAGGGCAACCTGCCTTCGCAGAAGGTCATGCAAGCCATCGGCATGCTCCAGGACCCGCAGGGCAGTTTCGAACATCCCCGCCTGCCGGCTGGCCATCCCCTGCGGCGCCATGTGCTGTATCGCATCGACCGGGCGCATTGGGAGCGGACCCTGCATGGCTGAATGACAGGTCATGCGCGGAGCGGATGACAAACCCTGTATCATTTGCCCCCATAACAGCGTTGTAGCGCCGTGATGCCTTGCTAGGAGAATCCCCCCATGAGCCACGTATTGGACGACCTGGTCGACCTGTTGAGCCTCGAGCCCATCGAGGAGAACCTGTTCCGCGGACGCAGCCAGGACCTGGGCTTCCGCCAGCTGTACGGTGGGCAGGTGCTCGGCCAGTCGTTGTCGGCGGCCAGCCAGACGGTCGAGGAGGCTCGTCACGTGCATTCGCTGCACGGCTATTTCCTGCGTCCGGGTGACGCCAGCATGCCGGTGGTCTACTCGGTCGACCGCGTGCGCGACGGCGGCAGCTTCAGCACCCGGCGGGTGACGGCGATCCAGAAGGGCCAGACCATCTTCACCTGCAGCGCCTCGTTCCAGTACGACGAGGGCGGCTTCGAGCACCAGGTGCAGATGCCCGATGTGGTCGGCCCGGAGAACCTGCCCAGCGAAGTCGAACTGGCCCGCGCCATGGCCGACAAGCTGCCCGAGCGTATCCGTGACAAGGTGCTGTGCGCCAAGCCGATCGAGATCCGGCCGGTCACCGAGCGCGACCCGTTCGACCCCAAGCCGGGCGATCCGATCAAGTACGCCTGGTTCCGCGCCGATGGCAACCTGCCGGACCTGCCTGCCCTGCACAAGTACATGCTCGCCTATGCCTCGGACTTCGGCCTGCTGACCACCTCGCTGCTGCCCCACGGCAAGTCGGTATGGCGCAAGGACATGCAGATCGCCAGCCTCGACCATGCCCTGTGGTTCCACCACAACCTGCGTGCCGACGACTGGCTGCTCTACGCCACCGACAGCCCCTGGGCCGGCAATGCCCGTGGTTTCGCGCGTGGCAGTATCTTCAACCGCGCCGGCCAGTTGGTGGCCTCGTCGTGCCAGGAAGGTTTGATCCGCCATCGCCAGGACTGGGCATGAGCCTTCGCCGCATGCGCAACTGGGTGTTCGACATGGACGGCACCCTCACCGTGGCGGTGCATGATTTCGCCGCCATTCGCCAGGCGCTGAGCATCCCGCAGGAGCACGACATCCTCACCCACCTGGCGGCGTTGCCGGCCGAGGAGGCGGCGGCCAAGCATGCCTGGCTGCTGGAGCACGAGCGCGACCTGGCGATTGCCTCCAAACCAGCCAACGGCGCCGTGGAGCTGGTGCGCGAGCTGGCCGGGCGGGGTTGCCGCCTGGGTATCCTCACCCGCAATGCCCGCGAGTTGGCCCATGTCACCCTGGAGGCCATCGGCCTGGCCGACTGCTTCCCGGTGGAGCACATCCTCGGCCGCGACGAGGCCGCGCCCAAGCCCAGCCCCGATGGGCTGCTGAAGATCGCCCGGGCCTGGGGCGTGGCGCCGGGCGAGCTGGTGATGGTCGGTGACTACCGTTTCGACCTGGATTGCGGGCGAGCGGCGGGGGCGCATACGGTGCTGGTCAACCTGCCGGACAACCCCTGGCCGGAGCTGGCCGACTGGCATGCGGCGGACTGCTGGGCATTGCGGGCGTTGTTGGGCTGAGCGCTGGCCTGCATGGCGCTTGCAGACAAGCCAAGCACGACTTCTGGCGTGCCTGGACATGGCCTGTCGTGATCGAACACCTGCAAGACGTTCTCGAATAATTTCCCCCAGGCTCTCAGGGCTTAAATGAACCCCCGAATCCAGCTGGCGCGTCGCTCGGTGAAACCTGTAGAACGATCACAATAGAGCGTGAGCGACGTACCTACCCATTGTTTCCAAAGGAGTTTTCTTCGCTTACGCCTGCCCGTCCTTTCCTTGTGTCAGCAAAAAGAGAACAAGATCAATGAACACCGTGGGATCCGATGGTAGTAACCTTGCGCAAGGGTTCAAACCACGTCATGTAACGATGCTGTCCATCGCGGGCATCATCGGCGCCGGACTTTTCGTCGGCTCCGGGCACGCCATCGCGGCGGCCGGGCCAGCCACCATAATCTCTTACTTCGTGGCCGGGACCCTGGTGGTGCTGGTCATGCGCATGCTTGGCGAGATGGCCGTCGCCCATCCCGACACCGGGTCGTTCTCCACCTATGCCGACCAGGCCATCGGCCGCTGGGCCGGCTACACCATCGGTTGGCTGTACTGGTGGTTCTGGGTCTTGGTGATCCCCATCGAAGCGCTGGCTGCCGGGCATGTGCTCAACGCCTGGTTCCCCCAGGTCGATAGCTGGATCTTCGCCTTGCTCTCGGTCGTGCTGCTGGCGGCCACCAACCTGTTCAGTGTGGCCAAGTACGGTGAGTTCGAGTTCTGGTTCGCGATCCTCAAGGTCACGGCGATCCTGGGCTTCATCGGTCTGGGCTTCGCGGCTCTGCTGGGCTGGTTGCCCGACCGCGAGGTCAGTGGCCTGGGCAGCCTGATGGCGCAACATGGGGGCTTCGCGCCCAAAGGCGCGGCTGCAGTGATCGCAGCTTTCATCACGGTGATGTTCAGCTTTATCGGCACCGAGGCGGTGACCATCGCCGCCGCCGAATCCAGCGACCCGGCGCGCAACATCGCCAAGGCCACCCGTTCGGTGATCTGGCGCATCAGCACCTTCTACATCCTGTCGATCTTCGTGATCATTTCCGTGGTGCCGTGGAACGACCCGCAACTGGCGGTGGTGGGTTCCTACCAGCGTGCCCTGGAAATCATGAATATCCCCAACGCCGCGTTCATGGTCGACCTGGTCGTGCTGATCGCCGTCACCAGTTGCATGAACTCGTCGATCTACATCGCCTCGCGGATGATGTATTCCCTGGCCAAGCGTGGCGACGCCCCGGCCTTCCTCAACAAGACCTCCAAGGTCGGTGTACCGCGCGCGGCCGTGTTCGGCAGCACGCTGATCGGTGCGGCCATCGCCATCCTCAACTACTTCGCGCCCAAGGGCGTGTTCGAGTTCCTGCTCGCCAGCTCCGGCGCCATCGCCTTGCTGGTGTACCTGGTCATCGCCATTTCCCAGTTGCGCATGCGTGCCCGCCTGGAGCGGGAGAATGCCGAACTGAAGTTCCGCATGTGGCTGTTCCCCTGGCTGACCTGGGCGGTGATCATCTTCATCTCCTGTGCCTTGGGCGTGATGATGTACACCGAGGAGCACCGGGCGGAGGTGAGCGCCACCCTGAGCCTGGCGATCGTGATTTCCTTCCTCGGGATCGTCACCTCCCGGGGGCATGGACGGACGGCCGTGGGCGTGCGTTCGATGGGGTAAGCGGGTATTGGATGTAGTGCAAAAGGGCATCTGGAAACAGGTATTGCCGGTCGGCCATTTGGGGCTGCGCAGCAGCCCCAGGCCTCACCCTGCTACACCTTCCTGCTGTCGCCGCATGGCGGCGAAATCGAGGAAGCTCATGTCAACCCAATTGAGGGCAATGCCGGTGCTCAGAAATCAGTCGTTCTCACAGGGAGGGGCGCAGTGCTCTTGTGAATTTGGTGGCTTAGCTCACTCCTGCTCCTGACGTTGCAGCAGCTTGCAAACCTCCACATTCACCTCTACAAACGCCTCCCAGCTGAACTGCTGTGCGTAGTGCACCCGGCAGATATCCGGCCGGGTCTCATAGATCAGGCAGTGCTTGTCGGCATCACTGTAATGCCGACAAGCCCCATCCCCCGACCCTCCACAGCCTGCTGCATCCAGCACGTATTCTTGAAGAACAGCAGGCAGAAGCTCTCCACGCCAGGGCATAACCCTGGCCAACCCGCTCGGCAGTGGCTTTGGCACGCTGCTTGGATCCAGATATGAGGCACGTGCTGCCTCGGGCATTTCCGCCAAGAACGACGGTATCTGCTCGTGTGTGGTCATTGCTCATCTCTCTCAGAGAGAGCCCGAGTGACTCCATCACGCTCGCTGATCTTGCTCTCCAGCCAGGCTTCCACCTCCGCGACGACGAAGTAAACGCCAGCCTGTTTGCTCGGGCCAAATTGGATAGGGCGAGGGAAGCTGGGGTCGCTTTCGTGCAGCTTCTCGAGGCCAGAGCGGCTCTTGTCAAAGCAGTGCTGCAGCGAGGCGTGACTGATCAGGTACTTCTTGGGGGCATGTGTGGGTCTCTGTGTAAGCCGACACAGATTTAATACCCCTGCCAGACCCCTGTGGCTCGATTTCAAACCGAAAAATCGTCGGAAAACGCAATGACGGTTGATGCGATGGGGGCATAGCCGCAGATGTGGAATGGGCTAGGAAGGCTGTCATAAAGCTGGCATTACCGAGCCAAAACAACCCATTTAGGCACAAAAAAGGCACTTGCGAAATTCGCTAAGTGCCTGATTTGTAGGGATTATTTGGTGGAGCCGGGGGGATTTTAAATGCGTTACTAAACTATTGTTTTAGCTAGCTTTATTCAATAGTTTCTTACTAAGTACCCCCATCGGTGCCCCCCTGAACTTATTTCCGATGAGCGGCTCTTTTAGGAGTTGAACTGGCGTCCTGAATTATCGTTTTGCGAACGTCGAGGCCAGCTCAACCACTGGGGAGCATTCACACTGTCACTCGAGTACAGCATAACCTCGATTATCTGGCCAGGAAGGTTTGAGCCTAGCTCAGACCAGGTGCTGGGTAGATGTCAGGTCTCGCAGTTGGGGTTTTTCCGCAGTAGCGCACCATGGGTTCATCTAGGACGATTTGAGCTGAGGTGCGGTATGAGACACTCGATGGTTACCTGCCACAACTGTGGCAAAGCGATGGTTCCGAGAGCGTCATATAGCCGTGGTTTCTGGGGATATTCGCCTTCATCCAATCATTGCCCCTTTTGTCTGAGTGAGAACTGGCACGGCGGAAACCCAGGCTTAGGGGCTTGGTTGTTCGCTTTGGTTGGTCTGGCTCTTGGTGTTCTCGCCTGCGTGTTGGTGGGAGCTCTTCTGTTCAAGGTGCAGTGGTGGCTTGGTGTCGAAGGACAGTGGCCTCTATTGACGCTGGGTACATGTGCTGTGTCGGTTAGCGCGGGATACCGTTTTTACAACTGGTTTGTTGATTGTTGACCGATGATCATGCTGTGAAAGGCAAAAATCGGCCAGAAGCAGGCAATCAGAAGTGCCCACAAAACCCAGGGCGATTCACTCTGCTAAGAGCTTCTAACCGTAATCCTATTGTGTCCCACTTGCGAGTCGGAGAAGGCCTCTGCAAAGGGCTGTCAGTGAGCGCTGCCAGGACCCAGGCAAGCCTCGATCATTTCCGCGACGTCAAGCAAGCGCTCGCGCAAAGCGGGAAGCCAGACCACTGCCACGGACGAGTTCCGCTGTGTCAATTCAAGCACTGCCTGGAGCGCATGGTCAGAATGCCGCATTAATTCAATCAAATGAAGGCCGCTTGGACCATGGCTACCCGCCAGCCAGTGTTTAGCCGTGCGTTCACTGGCGTCGGTCCAGTGGCGCAGCGTCTTGATTGCGCGATGTGACGTGCCCAATTCGGTGCGTAAGGCAGCAGCTACGGCATTGGCGTAGGTTTGTGCACAGATTGGAAATGAATTACCCATTTTCGCGATCATCTTTCCGTATCTCCTCTTTATATTCGTGAGTAGCGCATCTGATGTAGGCCGATAGGTGTGGTGCAGTCTACGGCTTGGCATGGGTGTCGACCCCAAGTCGCTGAGGGGGCATCGATCAAGAAATGAGACAATCACATCTATCCACGACCGAGGGCGGCAATAGAGCTGCTGCCTATGTCCGCATGTCGACGGAGCACCAGCAGTACTCCACTGAAAATCAGCTGGATGCCATTCGCGTTTATGCGGCAGCACATGAGCTGGAGATCGTCCGGGTGTACACCGACGCGGGTAAAAGTGGCTTGAGCCTGGATGGTCGGGAAGCTCTCCAGCAGCTACTTCGAGATGTCGACGCGGGTCAGTCCGAGTTCTCTGTAGTTCTGGTCTATGACGTAAGTCGCTGGGGGCGCTTTCAGGACCCTGATGTTAGCGCCAGCTACGAAGTTCGATGTCGGCAGGCGGGTGTCAGGGTCGAATATTGCGCCGAACAGTTCGTTAACGATGGCTCACCGGTGTCCAGCATCATCAAGAGTGTTAAACGCATGATGGCCGGTGAGTACAGCCGTGAGCTATCCGTCAAGGTGTTTGCGGGGCAGTCGCGCTTGATCCAGCTGGGATACCGACAAGGTGGCCCGGCTGGATATGGATTGCGTCGTCAACTTGTCGATCAGACAGGGCAGCCTAAAGCAATCTTGGATCGGGGAGAGTACAAAAGCCTTCAGACGGATCGGGTGATTCTTACGCCAGGTCCGGAGTCCGAACAACAGGTCGTTCAAGACATTTACCAGGCCTTTGTCAGGGAAGGTCGAACGGAAGCTGAAATTGCAACTCAACTGAATCGGCGTGGACTGCTTACAGACTTCCAGCGACCGTGGTCACGGGGCGTAGTGCATCAGGTCCTGATCAACGAAAAATACATCGGTAACAATGTCTGGAATCGCACGTCTGGCAAACTGAAACAGCCCCGAACTTCCAATCCGGTTGATCAGTTGGTGCGGGCCGACGGTGCCTTCTCCTCTGTGGTCGACCACGCTTTGTTTCTCGCGGCACAGGCCATCATCCGAGCGCGGTCACGGCACTGGACTGACGAGCAAATGCTGGCGACGCTGAAGCAACTATTTGCGGAGCGAGGTTGTCTGTCTGGGTTGATCATTGATGAGCAAGAGGATTGCCCCTCCAGCAGTTGTTATCGCCAGCGCTTTGGTAGTCTGCTACGCAGCTACAGCCTGATTGGCTATTCCCCCGCACGGGACTACAGCTTTCTGGAGGCCAATCGTCGGCTGCGAGAGCTGTATCCGCACATCTTGGTCGACACGCAGGAGCGCATTCGTCTTGTCGGTGGACACATCTCGGTCGATCCCAAGACCCAACTGGTTTGGGTTAATGATGAGTTCTCGATCTCGGTGGTGCTCTGCCGCTGTCAATGCTCAGAGTCGCCGCGCAGACGTTGGCAGCTACGCTTCGACTTCGGTTTGTTACCTGACCTGACGGTCGCTGTTCGCATGCTCCCCGGTGAGAAGGAGGTGCTTGATTACTACCTCTTTCCCATGATCGATTTGGCGGCCCCTCACCTGCGTCTGGGAGATACTAATCCGCGTGAATTCGAACTCTACCGGTTCGACAGCTTGGACATCCTGGCGGCCCTGAGTCGACGTATACCCTTGGGGAGCGCTGCGTAATGGCTGCATCGGGAGAGCATCTTGCACTTCATGTGGCTCAGGCGGCACCAATTGCGCAGATCCCACTCGCGGATATTCGCGTGCTCAACCCGCGTAGTCGCAATCAACAAGTGTTTGCACGCCTGGTAGAAAACATTGCGAGTCTGGGGTTGAAACGACCGATCACGGTGACCCGCAACGGTTCGAGTTTCGACCTGATCTGTGGACAGGGGCGCTTCGAAGCCTTCAAGGTCCTGGGGGAGGCGGCGATTCCAGCGGTCGTGGTGACGGCAGCTGAGGCGGACCGCTATCTCATCAGCTTGGTAGAGAATCTGGCGCGGCGCAAGCACTCGAACCGCGACTTGCTGATGGCGATAAACGTACTGCACGAGCGTGGCTACTCCATTAGGCAGATTGCCCAGAAAACCTGCTTGGACCGTGCCTATGTCGGCGGCATTCTGATCTTGTTAAGGCAAGGAGAGGAGCGCTTGATTGCTGCCGTCGAAAAGGGCTGGCTACCGATCAAGGTCGCGATCCATGTGGCACGGTCTGACGATTCCCAGGTCCAGGCCGCCATGGTCGAGGCCTATGAAAGTGGGCTGCTGAAAGGAGATGAACTCATCAAGGTACGCCGTCTGATCGACCGTCGACGCGTTCTTGGGAAAGATTATGGTAAGCATCAGGGAGGCGAGCGCATGACCACTCCCCGCCAGTTGCTGACTGCCTATCAAACTGAGGTGCGCCGTCAGCGCCTAATGGTGAAGAAGGCAGACATCAGCGAGCAACGATTGCTATTCGTCGTGACTGCATTACGTCGGTTACTAGCTGATGAATTTTTTCGGTCAATGTTACACAGCGAAGGCATTGATGATATGCCGCAGGTATTGGCCGAGCGTATTCAGGGGGACGCATGACTGTCGTCAAGCGTGCCTTTGGGCCTGATTTGATTACCGTCCGCCTACCGCTGATCCTACCCTCTCGCCAAGTCACCCACGATATGCTGACCTCCGTCAAGTATGCGGCGATTTTAGCTTCCATCCGCGAGCTGGGGGTGGTCGAACCGCTCGCGGTGCATCCCGAGCCTGTACACGGTGTGGGAGAGGAACCCCGTTATCTGTTGCTGGATGGTCATTTGCGACTGGCTGCGCTCGTACAGCTGGGAGCAAAAGACGCGTTGTGCCTGTTGGCGACAGATGACGAAGGATTTACCTACAACCGGCAGATCAACCGACTTACCCCAATTCAAGAGCACAAGATGATTCTGGAGGCCATTCGCAAAGGAACGACCGCCGAGCGGATTGCCGAAGTCTTGAGCGTCAACGTTGGACGCATCCGCGAGCGCCAGCATTTGCTGCGCGGGATTGCGCCGGAAGTCGCTGAGATGCTGAAAACGCGAATGGTCAGTCAGGCGGTCTTTCGCGTGCTGCGCAAGATGAAGCCAATGCGCCAAATAGAATTAGTCGAGATGATGATTTCGGCCAACTGTTTTACTGGGCGCTACGCCGAAATGGTTTTGGCCGCAACGCGTCCTGAACAGCTGGTCGAGGCAAAGAAAGTCAGTGAGGGCGTGACTGCTGAAGACATTGCACGCATGGAGCGGGAGATGGAAAAGCTCTACCACGACTACCGGTTGGTTGAGGACACGCTCGGCGAAACCATGTTAGTACTCGTGGTTGCCAAGGGCTATGTGTCTCGCATGCTGCGCAATCAGACTATCGCAGCTTACCTGGAGCGCTTCGAGCCTGACCTGGTGCGGGAGCTGGCCGGAGTTGTGGAGGCGGTCACCGCAGATGCTCGCAGTCTGGAGCGTGAATAAACCTACCTGCTGTGCTGAGAGGGAGGTCATCATTCGCTTTTGGGACATATCGTCAGTGCCATGTTGGCGAGGGCATGGGCTCTGGCTGAAATCGCGGCTTCGTTCCACGCAGAAGTAGCAATTAGTGGGACATTGAAACCAAGGCTGGCATTGACATCAGCTTGTCGCCTTTCGCCGCGAAATCGCAGTGTTGCGCCGTCCTATTGACGCTGAGCTTCAGCAGCGTCAAGTTGCCTAGCATCGGGATGCTCTCATGCTGTTCACTAATCATGAACTGCCAGGGCGTCAATGTGCCGCAAGAGCGCATTATCATTTCGATATCCGACTCGTGACTCGTCGCTGTCGGCTGCCACGCTGCCTTCTTTCAGCGGCCAGTGGGACGTTTCAACTCCGCGGTAAAATATGGCCTATCTCAAGTGCTGATAGGTCTGGTACTTCTGGCTCTTCGCATTTTACGGATAGCCGTAAACCGCCCTCGAGTTCCGTTAGCAGCGAACAGGTTTTTGCGGTATCCAGCCGGTCTGGATAACGTGCGCTGATGCAGGCGTTACGGAAATTCACCGATCCCCATCAGCTGTAGTCGAACGTGATGAAGGACTGCGCTGGGTCGAATGCAGCGTTCGTTACGAGCAGCTTTTGGCCGGTAGTTGCCTGTCGCAATCGGCGGTTTGGGTCGATCCTAGCCTCTCGTGACGGCTAGAGTCCGCACCGGAGTTACCCTTAGCATAGGGTAAGTAACCTGCGAGACCGATCAGTTAGCGAAGTGTCACTATGCTATCACAGATGTTCCGTTTATCTTTGAGCTGGGTTTGCTCACGCCAAGGATTGCCGCATGATTGAAAAAATTCTGCTTCGCAACGTCTCCAGCTACTCTCCAGACTCAGCGGTGTCCATTGCCCCGCTCAAGCGCGTGAGTCTGTTCTATGGCCATAATGGGACGGGCAAGACCACTATCAGTAACTTCCTTCAGGCCCCTGCTGAGGCCTGCTACAGCGTTTGCGGAGTGGAGCCAGTAAAGGTTGGCCGGGAGGTCCTAGTCTACAACTATGCATTCATGGAGAAAAATTTCCATGAAGCCGCATCCCAGCCAGGGGTCTTCACCCTCAATGAGGGCAACATTGAGGCGGAAGCTGCCCTGGCAGCGGCCGAGACAGCAATCGCTGAATTGACGATCGCCCATGATTCTGAAATGGAAAAGGGCGTTAACTGCAAGAAGGCCCAGGAGCAAGCTCATCAGGCGCTGCTGGACAATGTATGGAAGCCTAAGCGTGACTTCGATAACACTGCTTTGGCCTACTGCTTCAGGTCGCTCAACACCAAAGAGCGTTTACTTGACGCAGTCCGACGCGTCCAGCTTGTGGAAACCACTGACACCGCTCAGGGGCTGCTCAGCGAGGCAGCAGAACTTAACGAGGCCAGTGATCAGGAGCTGCCCGGAATCGCGTCAATCACCTTCCAAGCGGGTAAGCTAGAAACCGATCCGATCATGCAGGAAGTCATCACTGGGTCAGGCGACTCCTACCTTTCCGCGTTCATTCAGCAACTGGGAAATTCGGATTGGGTTAAGCAGGCACTGCGCTATGAGGTCGAGGCAAAAAACCAGTGCCCACTATGCCAGCAGCCCTTGCCGCAGGATTTCTATGCTGAAATTCGTAAAGTTTTCGATAAGACCTATGAGCAGCGCCTTGGTTTGCTGCAACAACTCGAAAGCCGATACCGAGACGCGGCGGATCAATTCCTGCGAAGGTGCGAGGCTCCGGAATATCAGCTGCAAGCCATAAAGCTCCGTATCACCAGGCTTCACGCTGTGTTCCAGAAGAACCTGCAATCCCTTGCTACGAAGCTCGCCAGTCCATCCCTCACGGTTACGCTGGAGTCCACTGCAACATTGGTAGCCGAGTTGAACAGTGAGATCGCGGCTGAGCAACTGAAAATCGACGTTATCAATGCGAGGATAAAAAACAAGAAGCAGCATGAGGAGGACGTCAAGCGACGCTTCTGGAGCTGGTACAGAGCTTCGTGCGAAGCGGCTTTCGTGGCATTCGAAAAGGTCGATAAGCAGCAGGGGCGCCAACGCCAGGCCGCCAAGGATGAGGTTCAGTCTCTGCGGGATCGCATTCAAGCACAACGCGATATCATTGCCCAATCCAGGGCGGCTATCACGAACATCGACCAGTCGGTCGAGAGCATCAATAATTGGTTGCGGGTGCTGGGCCTGAAGGGCTTCGCGCTGATTAAAGAAGAGGGCCTGGTGCCGCAGTATCGTCTTGAGCGCCCTGGCCAGACTGAAGGGGTGTTCAGAACCCTAAGTGAGGGCGAGAAAACGCTGATCTCGTTTCTTTACTTTCTTGAGGTCTGCAATGGCGAGCTGGACACAGCTAGTGGGAGGCTCAAGCGTGATCGCGTCATCGTCATTGATGACCCAATATCGAGCCTCTCCCATAACTATGTTTATGATATTGCATCGCTGATCAGGCGGCAGGTGCTCATCCCGAGAGACCGGTTCAAGCAGGTGATCATCCTGACGCACAACCTTTTCTTCTTCCACGAAATGGTCAAGCTCTTGAAGGATGACGGAGAAAAATCCTTGGCAATGTTCCGGATCACCAAGTCCGAATATAGCTCGGTCGTGGCCATGGAGGAGCGCGAAATCCAGAACGACTACCAAGCCTTCTGGCAAACCATCAAGGACGCGTTACAAGGCCGAACTTCCCCTAATGTGATTCCGAACATGATGCGCAATATCTTAGAGTACTACTTTAGCTTCGTGCATCAGACGCACAGCCTGCGCCAGGCGTTGACTGATCTTAGCGAGGAGAATCCAGAGTACAGAGCGCTTTACCGATACATCAACCGTGAATCACATGCTGACTCGGTTAACCTCACTGATTTCGGCGAGATCGATCCGGCGATCTTCGTCGCGCGGTTTAAGGATGTGTTCATCAGAACCAATTTCGAATCTCACTTCGACAAGATGATGGCATAGCTAACCATGCATTCTGGGAGGGCTGCGTCAACGCGTATGTGATCGCTCCTTCTACCGGGAGCGACCGGATGGCCCGGAATTGATGAACGCTGATCTTTCCGTGTTCGGCATCAACTGATAGCATTTGGCCTGCAGCTACCACCAAAGGGCTCTCCTTCCTGCCTGGCACTCATCTGCTCGCTTTGCACTTGGTGTGTAAAGGCTATCAGCGGCCCGCTGAGATCAGATGGAGAATACGCCATGACCGATCATGGGAAAGTTGTCCTGGTTCGCCAGTACAACCGTTTCCGGTTTGGGCAATGGGAAACCGTGTGCATGCACATGCGCTCCCTACCGCGCCGGTAATTGAACGTACCTAGGTGGTAGCTGCACTTCTTTTTCTACACCTACTTCGCTCTCTGATCAGCGTTCCTTTCGATTTGCCTCCAGCGCGCTACAGACAGCAATCGAAGGACTGCTTCCAACATGTTGATCTTGTTCCGCCAGGGGCGAGGCTGCCGTCGTCATCTGTTGTGCATCATTTGCACGTTATGTTTTTCTGCGGCTGACATGTAGTCATCCGTCTATCATCTTGGCGCGACGTAGGGTGACGGCCTGAGCCAGACTACCCCCTTTCGGTAGATTTCCGACGGCAGAACGGTCTGAAATCGAATTCCGCGTGCTCAGCGATCGGTCACCATTTTGGCTCTTATAGCGAAGAGAGCCTTAATGATGAGTAAAGAAGCACAAACGATAGTCACCCTCCTGGATCAGCAGTACGAGCAGCTGCTTGCGGATGCGAGACGCCTGGCCGCAAGCTACATCGAAGCGTCCATGAAGATATACAAAAAGACTGGGGTCAAATCTGTCGTGGCTGCTGTGTCAATCAAGCAAACGAGCCCGAACGCGTACTCGATTTACTGGTGCAGATTGGTGCCATTGCAAGGGCAAAAAAATAATTTCGCACCCCTGACTATTCCTAAAGGCAACGGCAAGTACAAATACCCGGCTTCCTCGTTTGAGTTTGTCAAATTCCCTTACCGTCGCCTCGTTTTACAGGTCGAGGAGCGTCTTGCTGAGATTCGCAGCATCGCCAGCGAGAATCGTCAGCTGCGTCGGACGTTGGTCGCCTATGAGAGGAAGCTATCTCGATATCAGGCGCTCGATCATGGCGATTTCTACTCGGAGGAGTAGGGGCTGAGTGCACTATAAGCAGTTCCGAATGGATCTGAGCCGATTTCAATGCCCGAAAGCTCCGTGTAGCATGGTCTGACGGGGCTTTCTCGTATCAGCAGTGAATTTCGGTGAGACATGCTGCTGCGCTTCGTCAGGAAAGGCGACGGGTACGGGCTATAAGCAGTATAGGGCGCTAAATCTAAGCGCCGTCAACAAGCAGGCCCCTGCAGGCAAGCGGGCGGAGACCATATTTGCTATTAGCAGTCACGCCTACGAACAAGTCAGCCGGCGAACTGTGATGTGTATTAGTAGTGAAGGGCTTCACTTTCATAAAATAATCTTTGGTAGGTGCCGGCCTAGCTGGTACCCGTGTCGCGTAGCGGGTGGTGACGGTAACGCGCTACTCCTCACTGGCTCGCTGCTGTTCGAATGCAATGCGGTTCATCACGCACATGGGGATGGGGTAGCCCTGTATGTGCGTCGTGAGGGCCTCGTTACCTTCGATCACCATGATGCAGGATAGGCCCCTGCGGAAGCGCATTCCTCGTCCGGAGTAGTTGCGCGGGATGATCTCCCAGGATTCGCCGTCGTAGTAACAACCAATGATTTCTGACCAGTGCAATTGAATGCCCGCACCTATGATGCCTACAGGGGTAAGGCAGAAAACTTCTACCTGGGATTCCTGCCCAAGAGGCACAGCGTAAACCCGACCGTTTGGTGCAATAGGTGGGAAGTAATGCCCGATACCGAGGTGACGAAATTCCATGGTGATGCTCCGGGTGGATGAGGTCGCTAGGCACTCTCCGGTAGCTTTCGGAAAACCCAAGATGAGGTGTTGCTTGCGAGTCGGCGGACGAGTTTCTGCGTGTTGGGCAAGCTAGCTCGCCACATGGCGGGTGTGCATGTCGCTGAACTAAACGCTTCGGCGCTCAGGTCACTTTCGCTATGGCGAGGAAACTGCCAG
Organism: Pseudomonas sp. I2; assembly: GCF_040984075.1. NCBI lineage: Bacteria > Pseudomonadati > Pseudomonadota > Gammaproteobacteria > Pseudomonadales > Pseudomonadaceae > Pseudomonas > Pseudomonas sp. I2. The sequence continues at coordinate 77,246 of NZ_JBCGFQ010000013.1, read as the reverse complement.
CCCTTCCAGATTCGTTCCATGACCTCATAGACTTGGGCGAATAGTGCTTGTCGCAGCGGTAGGATGCCTTGCCGATGGGGTGTGTAAGCGCCCGCTGCCAAGGGGCAGCGGACAATTTTTTGCAGGGATCTGGTCGTTCCGCTGAAGGCTCAATCGTCGTCGTGCTTCTTGTCCAGGTGCGCTGCGACCAGATAGCCAATTACACCTGTGATAATCAGCGCACTGATGACGGCAAGCACGGCGTATACAAGCAGCTCAAAACCATCCATACCCTGACTCCTTTGATTCGAGGTCTGTCAAGGATAAGGGCGTCTGATGTAGTCCCAAACTGCTGTGATGGCTTAGCGACCGGTAGTGGCAGCTTCCTTTCGCAGGTTAGCTCGGGCACCGACGTATGCATCAGTTTCCCATATACGCAATTTCCCAAGCTCGTAGGCGACGTGATGTCGCGCCTCTAGATCCTCGATATTAGGAGCGCGCCCTCCAAGAATCGGGGCTTCATGACCGGACCACTGCTTGTAAAGCTCACATGCAAACGCTGCTCGGCAATCACAGAAACTCAGCCCATGAAAAAGCAAAATATCCTTGGCAGCAGGTAAGCTGTTCTGCTTCCAGAACCGCCATGTCTGCTTTGTTTGTGGATAGCGATGAACATCTTGGGCGGCGGATGCCGTCTCCAAAACGGCGATCTGCTTTGGCATCGAGATGTTAATTATCCTCTGTGTATACTTCCCTTCTTTGCCGCTTTCCAGGGGAATAAATCCATCCCCCTTGGCTGCCTCTAGAGCCGCTTGGGCGTCGAAGAAAAAAGCTTCACGTATTGATATGCCGAGATGGCGCACTAACATCAACACCACCGCCAGATGCTCTGATACGCGGGCCTGAACATCTTCTACTGCGGCTTCGAACTTCGCTTGATCAAGGCTGTGTGGGGCTGTAATCCGTGCATGGCCAGGAACGCCGATATCAGGCATCACGACATTCCAGTCACCGCTGGTTGCGAGGGCCATAACTGAACTCACTGTCTCAAGAAGGCCCTCCGCGGTCTGCACCGAAAGATTCCCGTGGTACACCTGCGTACAGAGTTCTTCGCCGTATTGCCGCACCAGTTTTTCATTGACGAGCTCCAGGACATCCACCTCATGAGACTCCTTGGCGTAAATACTAAACTGTGCCCACTGATGGTCGTGGATCATTGCCTCGTGTTGACTGAGGAGCCCGCGTCGGACTGCCTCATTGAGGTTCGCCGAACCGGCCCTCGCCAAATCCCGGTCAAAATGTGAGTAGAAACTCTGCTTCATGGTCATTCCTCCGTTCAGCTCGGGTGCTGAGCTGCTAAAAAGAAATGTTGAGCGAGAAAAAATATTCTGAGGTTCGTTTTCGGTCGCTTTCAGCGCCTGAAATTGACGAGGCCGACAATCCGTAAACGGTCGTTTATGGCACACCTATTCCAGACGAGCTTCTGGGCTTGGGATTTCCCACCTAACTGTCACCTTTCTCATACCGAAATCAGTGTGAGAAAAACGTATGGGAAAGCGGACTGGGTACGCACGAGTGTCAACTGATGATCAGAACCTCGACTTGCAGCGAGATGCACTTGCACTGGCTGGGTGCTCCGTGGTCTACGAAGAGACCATGAGCGGCAAATCAGTAGATAGGCCGGAGTTGGGGCATTGCCTCAAGGCCCTGCGCAGCGGTGACACTCTGGTCGTGTGGCGACTGGATCGTCTCGGCCGTTCTCTGGCTGACCTGGTTGGGATCGTCAGTCGTTTGGAGCAGGAGGGAGTGTCCTTCGAATCCATCAACGAACGAATCGAAACTACCAGCGCTGCGGGTAAGCTGATATTTCATGTATTCGCTGCGCTGGCAGAGTTCGAGCGCAACCTCATTCGCGAGCGGACCCGCGCAGGATTGGCTGCGGCTCGGGCTCGTGGGAGGAAGGGGGGGCGCAAGCCTGTGCTGGATGAGCGTCAGGTACGTGAGATACGGGCTCTTCTCAGAGATTCTGAGATACAGGTAACCGATGTTGCCCGACGGTATGGCGTTTCTCGAACAACGCTTTACCGCTATGTTTACTCGCCGAAATCATCTGTAGTCGTTTAAGTGGTGGTGGTATTTTCCGATGAAGTTGCCCAGTTAAGTTTGGGCACTATGGGCTGGCTGGCAAGTGAAGGATGCCCCAGACGTACTACTTGTGCTGGGCTACCACTGAATAAATAGGTCGTTTTCATGTCGGTGCTTTTTTTTGTCAAGGGATGCGTTGGTACGTTGCTATTGGCTGCGCTGGTCGGTTGCTCCAGTACCCCGAAGGTCACGTTGCCAGAACCTAAAGATGTTCCTCGCGAGAAGTGGTCCGATGCCATGCTGGTTCTGGAGGCTATGCGCATCGATGGTCAGCGCGATATTCCAAGGGAAATGGTCGGGAAGGAAGTAGATTACCTGAGCGTGCCGCGGTCTACGGGAAGCTCTGGAGGTCTAGCGACAGCAGGTTTGGGATACGTGTCGCCTCCAACTGGTTTTAGCAGCGCGGGAGCAGCCTCTCTTGGCATCGGGTTATTTTTGCTGGGTGGTGGGAGTGCTGGCCCTGTCTATCACTACCAAGTTGCTGCATGGGTGCCTGAGGATCTCGCGTCTAACCCAAAGGAGGCATCTGCATTGGTCAGATCGGCCTGGCTTGATGCGAGAGAAAAATACTTCGGTGGAAAAATTTCAAAGTTGCGTCATGAGCCGGCTAAGTATGCTGACGGATCAGGCAAGAAATACGACAGACTTGCAGATTTGGCTGCTGGGAACCCTACGCAGTTCGACGCTCCGGCGAGCGCTGCGCCTGCATTCATTTCGGCCGAGAAAGCCTACGGCCCGATTTTCCTGACCGATCCCTCAGGCGAACTATTTGCTGACGCTAGCAGAGCTAATAAGGACGGCTTGGATGCGCTGGCGGGCATTACTAGCCACCTGCCCGAATGGATGTATGCATACTATCCTGGACGGAATTGGCCTAAGGATTTTCGGCCGGCCGCGATTTACAACAAGAACGGCAACCTCTATTTCATTGGCAAGTAGTTTTTAGCTGAACTGCATGGCTGGCGGTGAGCCCGCCAATCATGACAGGCTTTATCTATACGATCATTGACAGAATTTACCTAGGGAAGGCCGGGAAAATGCTCGAAGTGACAGGTGCCGATATTGGCAATCTGGGCGATGCCGATTTGCGCACCCTCGTCGCCCGTCTTGCCCTGGCGGAGCTGCGAAAACAGGGCTGTCCCCTTTCGGCGGTCACCGCAGGCGGCAATCAGGACGCCGCGGATGGTGGGCTCGATGTGCGCGTACAATGTTCCATGCCGCTTGCAAACCCCGACTTCGTACCGCGGTCATGCACCGGTTTTCAGGTGAAGAAGCCGGACATGCCGGCGAGTGCCATCGAAGGCGAGATGCGGCCGAAGCCCAAGGGCGGGGGCGACGGGAAGCTGCGGCAAGTCATCCGCGAGCTCGCCGCAGAATCCGGTGCCTACATCATCGTCAGTTCGCAGGGGTCGGTCGCAGATAAGCCGCTTGCCGATCGGCGTTCGGCGATGCGCGCCGCGCTGCACGACCTCCCCGAAGCCAGTGATCTCCAAACCGATTTCTACGACCGCGATCGCATCGCGACCTGGGTCAACGAATATCCGGGCATCGCCGCCTGGGTCCGCAACCGCGTCGGCCTAGGTCTGTCGGGGTGGAGCAGCATCGGGGGATGGACCGGAACGCACGTCGCCGAGGTAACGTCCTATCTGTTCAACGACAAGGCTTGTCTGACCGATGAGCGCTCGCGTGAACGCGAACAACTGACGATCGCCGAAGGTATCAAGGGCCTTCGCGCCGCGCTTCGCACGCCGAAGCAATGTATTCGTTTGATCGGCATGTCTGGCTTGGGCAAGACGCGCTTGGTCCAGGCGCTGTTCGAGAGCGAGGTCGGTGAGGAGCCGCTTGATCCGAGCCTCGCAATCTATACTGACTACTCAGCCGAAACCGACCCCACCGCGCGCGACATGGCACGACAGCTCGTTCTGCGGGGGCAACGAGCCATCCTTATCGTCGATAATTGCAATCCGGCCACTCACACCGAGCTCACGCGCATCTGCTCGGAAAGCACGAGCAACGTCAGCCTTCTCACTGTCGAATATGATGTTCGCGAGGACGAGCCCGAGCGGACTGAGGTCTTCCGTCTGCAGTCCGCCTCGCCCGATCTGGTCGCAGAATGGCTCAAGCAATCCTTCCCGGGTGTGTCCGAAATCGACCGGCGAACCATCGCCGACTTCAGCGATGGCAACTTCCGCGTGGCCCGCGCCCTGGCCGAAACGCTCGGTAAGGGGGAGACGCTGGGCAAGCTTAAGAGCCGCGAGTTGTTCGAGCGCATCTTCCAGCAGCGCAACCAGCCCGACCAGAATTTGTTGTTAGCGGCGGAAGAGCTGTCGTTGCTTTACTCGGTCGATGGCGAGGACACCTCATCCGATGGCGAGCTCGCGCGCATCGGCGGCCTACGGTCGGTGAGCGCGGCGACGCTTTACGCCGCGCTTGCGGAGCTTCGCCAACGTGGCATCGCGCAAGTACGCGGCCGCTGGAAGGCGCTCCTCCCGCACGCGATTGCGAACCCGCTTGCCACATTCGCGCTCCAACGGATCCCGCCGTCGGACTTCGAACGGTTCAGCGCCTCGCTGACGCCGCGCATGCAGAAGTCGCTCTCCCGCCGTCTGGGCTACCTTCATGATAGCCCAGAGGCTCAGGCTGCGGTCGCGCGCTGGCTGCTAAGCGACGGGCCGCTCGGGGACCTCATGGCGCGCGGCGAGGAAGGACTCCAGATTCTGAACAACATCGCCCCAGTTGCTCCCGAGGCGGTGCTGGCGAAAATCGAACACGAACTGGATGGTCCCAACGGGGCAACATTGCTGTCGCCGATCGAGCCGACCCGGTGGCAGTGGATCCGTCTAATCAAGGCGCTCGGCTATGAGCAGCACATGTTCGAGACCGCGGCGACGGTGCTCGCCCGCTTCCTCGCCGCCGAGCCTGCCGACCATAATCAGAACTCCGCCCGCGACGCGTTTGCCGAGCTCTTCCGCCTGTATCTGTCCGGGACCCAGACTCCGCCCGAGCAACGGCGCGCGTTCGTGCGGTTGCTGGCAAACTCCGATGATGCAGACAAGCGCCGCTGTGCATCCGTCGCGCTTGACGCGCTTCTGACCGCGCACAATTTCATCTCATCCAGCAGCTTCGATTTCGGAGCACGGTCGCGCGACTGGGGATGGCGCCCGAAGCTGAACAAGGACGTGTGGGATTGGTACGACGGCGCTATCGATCTCGCCGTCGAGTTGTCGTCAGTCCTGGCTGACGCGCGCAGCACGCTTGCCGGCAACGTGCGCGCCCTGTGGCATTTCGGCGCATGCCACGACGCCCTGGACCGCGCAGCGAGCGCGTTCGTCAAGGTGAAGCCATGGATCGAGGGTTGGATCGCGTTCCGCACCTCCCTCCGATTCGAAGGCAATGCAATGCCCGAGCCAGTGCGAAAGCGCCTCGAAGCGATTATTCAACGGCTCAAACCGTCCGACCTCCTGCACCAGGCACGCGCGGTCGTGCTCAAACGTACCAGTGGCGGTTGGGACGTTGCTGACGGCGAGCCGGACGATGAGGACGTGATGAGGCCGTGGCACAAGGCCGCCCAAATGGCTCAGGATGTCGGCCGACAATTGGCGCAAGATTTCGAGACGCGCGCCGAATTCCTGGCCGAGCTGATGAACGAGCCCCATGCCCAGCGTGCGTTCGAGTGCGGGCGCGGCCTCGCCGAAGGTGCTAGGGACCTTGCCGAGATCTGGCGCGATTTGGTCGGTCATTTCGAAGCGGCGGAACCTAAGAACCGCAATGTGATTGTTCTCGGCGGGTTCATCTACGAAGCGCATCAGCGCGATGCTGGCTTTGCCGAAACCAGCTTGGATGCCGCGATCGAGAACCTGGCATTGGCCCACTCGCTTCCTTATCTTCAAGCGCGGATAGGAATCGACGCGAGAGGAATCGCGCGGCTGAGACGCGCGATCGAGAAGGGCGCGCTTCAGTCCTTTGACTTCATGAACATCGCCAACGGCATCGTCGGCGATTCACCGCCGGAGGCATTAGCTCTCCTACTGCTCGATATTGCGGCTCTGCCGGACGGGGTCCAGATCGCGCTCGATATCCTGCACATGCACTTCTATCGCGACCGCGAAGCAGGCCGGCAGGGAAATTCGACGTTGATCGCGCTCGGCCGCAACCTGCTGCGCCGCGCCGATTTCGGCAAGGAGGGTGCTTTGCGCGACTATGGCCTGCACACGATCATTCGGGTCTGCTGTGCAGGGAGCGACGGTGAAGCGACGGCTCGCGATGTCTGTGCGCATATCCGCGGCGCGATGGAGGTCAGCTATCTTCCCCATCATGATTTGAGCCATGTGCTGAAAGCGCTGTTTGACACCCACCCCGCTGCGGGGCTCGATATGTTCCTTCTACCCGAGATGACATCGCGAAACCGCCGGCTGTTCGACGCGGACTTCGGCTTCGGCACACCGGTTGAGAACATGGACCCAGCGGTGCTGCGCCAATGGGCGGACCAGGATGCGGCGACGCGCTATACGTTGCTCGGCCGTGCCATCTCGATGTTCAGGCGAAAGGATGACGACGAGGAGGATAACGGCATCTCGCCGCTGTTTCTCGAATTGCTCAATTATGCGCCGGACAGGTGCGCCTTTCTCGGCGATTTCTGGACTCGTCTCCATCCTCGGAGCTGGAGCGGCTCGCTTGCCGACATCTTTGCCCGTCGCAAGGCTCAGGTGTTGACGTTTCGCGAAAGCCCGTATGCTGATGTCCGGCAATGGGTGGATGCCATCCTCCCCGAGCTAGACCGGCGTATCGATCATGAGCGCAGCCGCGACCGCGAGGGCGAGGAAAGTTTTGAGTGACGTCATTCGGAACTGGAACAAGCTGTACAGGCCGCCGTCACCTCCGTCGCCGAACGCGCGCATCATCGAATGTTCCAGTACCTTGAGCGTCGTCGCCTCTGCGCGAATGGCGTCGATCGTCAGCAGGGCATGGTCGCCGCCAGCGATCGCGATCTCGAGTTCTGACTTCGTTTGCCGCATGCGCAATGACGACGAGTGGTTACGCCCATTCGGCAGAGCGGTTTTCACCACCGCTAGCCGTTTTGCTCTTTGTCACGACTGCGCATTCTCGGGCTGTATAAATATTAGGATTTCCCTGGTCGTGAGGCGAAGGCGCTCAATAAAACGAAGGTGCTCAACACTAGTGTTGAGCATCTTCGGGGTGAGCACCTTCAGGGGGCGGTGGGCAGCTCCCATACCCATCCGCCTTGCATGCCCACCTTGCATGAGCGGATACCTAGCTGTTTCTGCGCTCTACGAATTGATGCCCAAGAGATGCATGACTCCTCAGCTAAAGACTGCAGCGCAGTGATTGAAACAGGACCTGCTTGCAGCGTGGTTTCAAGAAAGCTGCAAGCTTCCTGAGTCGCTGATACTGCTCTCGCCCCACCCGTTCGCTCGATATCCGCCAAAATAGTTTCAGCGCTTCCTTCGACGGCCTGCCCCCACCGGATACAGGTTGTTTCCAGCTGCTTGTCTATCACGATGGGCTCAACGAAATACTCTATCCCCCCTATATCGATCGAAACGTTCGACTTGGCACGGACAAGCACCCGAGCTTCAGAATTATTAGCTTTCCCGGCCACCAGTACCGTGCGAGCAAGTGCTGAGAATGCCTGGCTGCCGATGACTCGATCAGCTACAGAGGACTGAGAGGCGCTTTTGCTGAGGTGAGATATACCGAGCACGGAGCAGCAATGCTGTTTGGCAAAATCCACCACCATTTGTAGTCCCTGCCGAACTTCGTTGGCTCGGTGCATGTCCCCACGAATGAGATTGATCAGTGGGTCGAAAATCAGCAATGAAACGCCGTCAATCCGTGCGGCTGCCTCATTCAAAAGGGCAAAGTTGGCTGCAGGATCAAACTGTCGTCTGTTCCCACGCTGATCACTGAGCCCCTCGATGATGTGCACGCGGGTTAGGTCGGCACCTGCAGCCGTAAGGCGAGGAATGATCGTGTCAGCTATACCATCCTCGCCGCTCCAAATTACGATGTTGCCTGCGATCTCACATTTGCTGCCGTCTGGCCAGTCACCACCTCTACTGAGTGTGGCGGCCAGCGATATCGCAAGTGTGGTTTTACCGCATCCACCTGCGCCGGCAAGAATGGAGAGCTTTGCCCTTGGCAACCAGCCTGGCCATATCCACTGGATTTTTTCCACTGGGATATCTACTGCCGCGGTGAGTTCTACCATCCAGGCCGGCTGTTGAGGTGTTCGGAGCTGCATTACAGCGCCTCCCTTTGCCGAATCCAAGCCTGGATTTCACTGTTACGCCAGCCGACGCTGGAGCCGCACAAAAGGCGTTGGCGCGGGAAATGGCCCTCCGATATTTTGCGATAAATTGTTGAGCGTTTTAAGCCGACGATTGCCTCGACATCGCGTAAACGAAGAATTTTGTCATCGTAGCCGACGTCGTCAAAATTGCTAACGTGCATTGCCATAGGTTTGAGTCCTAGTCCTGAAGCGTGACGCAGCGTCCTCCGGCACTACTGCTAAAAAGGGTAAAAGACGGATATCGGCTGGCTATATAGCGAGCACGGGCATTTGCCATACGCATAGGTATATGCGCGTTTCCGAGATTAATGTTCGGTAGCGTCGGAGGTCGTTGTGGGCTACAGAAATTCTAGGGCCGTAAGGCTTCTAGGGGCAGAACGGACTGAGGGCGTTCATGTCAGATGCGCAAATCAACCGATGGCAGTTGATGCGGCCCGATCAGCGAATGCGAACGAGGCAAAAGTTTTTAACGTCGTTACCAAAGCGACGTGGCGGACCGTTGCGGATCGATAGGGACCGCTTGGGACGAACGATTTTTAACATGCGAGCATGTTCGATAGCAACTCGCATGCTCCTCTCCTTGGTTGGGTAGATATTGGCCTGACCAAGGGCACAGTTGACAGAGCGTTTAGCTCTTTATCGAGTCTAAATAGTCGGCCCATGTCTGCATCATTTCGCGGCGCTCCGGCAAGAAAGTGGTTCGATCGTACGCACGTCCCAGCGGATTTTTAACTGTGTGAGCGAGTTGATGCTCCAGGAGATCTGGGCGAAACCCCAACACTTCAGCACCTATGGTTCTCGCTGTCGCACGAAAGCCATGCCCTGTCATTTCGTCGCCGCTAATGTCCATGCGGCGCAACGCGCTGAGGACGGCATTGTTGGACATCGGTCGGTCGCCTCCTCGAGCAGAGGGAAAGGCGTATCGGTGCCTGCCAGTGAGTGGTTTCAGCTCGCGCAGAACCACAATTGCTTGTTGGCTGAGCGGGACCAGATGGTCCGGTCGATCCTGTTTGGTGACAGTGAGCCCTTTCATCTTGTGACCGGGAATCAACCACTCGCCAGCATCCAGGTTGACCTCTGACCACTCCATGTGGCGCAGGTCACCGGGCCGGCAGAACAGCAACGGGGCCAGTTTGAGTGCACAACAAACAGGCAGTGTCCCCGTGTAGCTATCCAGCGCTTTGAGCAGTGCACCGAGTTTTTCAGGATCAGTCACGGCAGCAAAGTGTTTCACCCGCTTGGCTGGGAGCGTACGAGAGAGATTCCCAATCTGGTTGGGTGGGGTGATACCGGCAGCTTCGGCGAACTCGAAAATCTGTTTGTAGATCTGGGCAACACGACGCGCAGTCTCGCGAGCGCCACGCTTGATGATGCGCTGCAGGTTTTCGACCAGCATGGGTGTGCTGATGCTGCTGATCGGGAGTTTTCCCAACCAGGGGTAGGCATTGAGCTCAAGGCGCTGCCGTACCGTGCGGGTGTACTCCGGATTCCAGGTTGACTCGCGAATAGTGAGCCATTGCTTTGCGACCGATTCAAAGGTGTGTTGGTGATCGAGCTGGCTGACCACCTTGGCCATGCGTCTTTGCAGCGAAGGGTCTTGGCCACCGGCAAGCTGAACGCGAGCGTCATCACGCTTGCGCCGGGCCTCCTGCAGGCTGACCTCAGGATAAACACCAAGCGCTAGGCGCTTTTCCTTTCCCAGAAAGCGGTACTTTACGCGCCAGTAACGGCCTCCGTTGGGCTGCACCTCTAAGTACAAACCTTGTTCGTCGTACAGGCGGTACGATTTCTCCTGGGGCTTAGCGTTGCGGCAGTTGGTGTCTTTCAGGGGCATTGGGGGCACATCCTCTACGAGCGAGCTGATGAGCGTTTTATGCCCCCATATATGCCCCCGTCAACTGTGGGATGCCCTGGGATTAGGTGGGAAAGCGTGGGCAAGAAAAAAGCCGTAAAGCTTTGATTTCTCTAGACTTTACGGCTTTTCTGGGTCTTCCTGGGAAGAAAAATTGGTGGAGCCGGGGGGATTTGAACCCGCAGCCAACCTTTGATTCATAGGGCTTACAGGCGGAAAGCTGGCATAAGGCTGTCATTTTTGAGGCTGTTCACGAGTCGCACGATACTGGTTGCATGTACAGTATTTGTGGTATGATTCTCTCCTGAACGAGGCAGGGCTCGCATGTCAAGCAAAAATTGACATACTCCCTTGACTTAGGCAGACTCGCGCCTCATTTTTGATGAACTAGGTTGACTAAGGAGGGCAAAAAGATGAGTAGAGATGCACGCGCCGTTGCCCAGCAAATCCTTAATGAATGCCGGGCAGCTGGAGACCCAGCGGTCACTCCTATGCAGCTATTGAAGCTTGTGTACGTCGCCCACGGCTATATGCTGGCCAAACACGGCGTACCGCTGATCAGCGAGCCTGTGGAGGCTTGGCAGTATGGTCCTGTCGTTCGCAGCGTGTACCAAGCCGTGAGGGATTTTCGGTCGTCTCCGGTCTCTCACGTGCCTTCCGCACCAGCGGTCATGTTCGACCAGAACGAGCAGGCGGTGATTCAAGAAGTTGCCAAAATCTATGGGCGCGCGGACGGTATAACCTTGTCAGCGGCTACACACCAGCCTGGAACGCCATGGAGCGTGACCTGGAACAACCAAGGCAAAAATGCGGTGATTTCAAACGATATGATCGAAGGATTCTATCGTTGGATTCTGTCGCAACCTACTCACTCGATGTTGTGAGTTGAATTGGAGATGGCGAGGATTCGCCTGAAGGTCAATTGAGCGAATTCTTGCCACCCTCCCCATCAACTACATCTCCGATTGCTGACACTGCCGCGGGTCACGAGGCTGAGGCGTTTGCGACTAATGCCGAGCAGTCCCAGAGCGCATTCCGCCCCCCTGTCGCTTCTGCTCAATCTCCGCTTCTCGATCAAAAAATCGCTGAGGAGATGCAGGCATTTGCTAATAACGAAGACCAGGCCCAGAAGCGTAAACACGCCAATGACATCCATGGCATGCGGATGTCACATTCCAAGTTGTTGCTTGGTCTGGCTTTAGTGTGGATCTTCGTTATTCTGGTGGTAGTCCTCCTACAGGGTTTCGGACAGTGGTTCACACCGCTTTTCGACGGCTATGTTTATTTGAAATTCAAATTGTCAGATACCGTAGTGATAGCATTTATCACATCTACAACAGCCACTGTCCTGGGACTGTATGGTATTGCCGCGTATTGGCTATATGGCAAGCCCCCACCTGATAAAAAGACTGTACCCGCCAAAGACAAGAAGAAGTGATGCGATACCGTTTCTAAAGTATTTTTTTTGCCATCGTTTCGGCGCTGCCGCTCATCCATATCTCTTCTGCCCTACTGCCGGCTTCAACGTCAGCTGATGGCATCCATCGGCCGTACACCCTGGCAATCATTGTCCAGTCGCTGTGCCCCATCTGCATCGCTACCCACATCGGATGCTCGCCGGCTGATAGCATCATCGAAGCATAGGTGTGCCGGGTCTGATAAGGGCGACGATACCGAACTCCCGCCTTCTTCACTGCATGAGCCCACATGGTTTTCCGAATCGGCTGATCACCTTTCCATCGCTCCTGCGTGCGAGGATTCTGGAATACTTCGTTGCGGGCCAGGAAGGTATAGGCCTTCTGTGCAACCAATGCTTCCATGGCTGGTGCCAATAGCTTTATGGGGCGTTTGCCAGATCTTGACTTAGTCACCTCGGCTTTACCGTTTGCGGCCTGAGTCATCGCCCTAGTGACGTAAGCCTCGCCACGTACCCAATCAATGTCCTCCCAGTTCAATCCGACCATTTCGCTGGTACGCATACCTGTCCAAAATGCGAATTGCACCAGGTTCTTCGCCTGGCCATCGAGCGCGGCCAGGATGGCGCGTTGTTCCTCTGGGCTGAAGGGGTCGACATCATCTTCCTTCACCTTATCCTTGCGCGAGAAGGCCCAGCCGGCCAGCGGGTTCGTATCGATCAGCTCGTCATTGTCTACTGCGTCGTTCAGTGCCGAGCGCAGGCAGCTCTGGATGTTACTCAGGGTTTTGTTGGACACCTCCAGCGTGCTCAGCCAGTCGCGCACAGTCTTTCGCTTCAGGTCGACCAACAGGGTAGGGCCGAGCGCCGGCACCAGGCGCAGCTCGACCAGCTTCCTGTACCCCTCGAATGTACTGCTCGATACGTGCTGCTTCTTGCTGGCCAGCCATTTGGTCAGGAAGCCCGCGACAGTCTCCTGACTGGCCTCTGGCTCGAACTTCGCCGCCCTCGGCGAGCTAGGGAAGGTGACGGCATAGTCGAACGTGCCATTGGCGATTGCGTGCTCGACCGCCGCCTTGTGCTGCTCAGCCCGCTTCAGGTTAGTGGCGGTGGGCTTGAGCGAGATCCGCTCACGGCACCGAATGCCGCGATACATGAACGTGATTTCGATACTCGACTCGGAGACTGCCCGAACTCCCCGCCCATCTCTACCCACGACTCATATCCCTCCACATCAATTAGTACTCGGCCATCTGGGGCCTTGATCCATATCTCTCCGAGCCGCCAAATCCCGTCGCGAAGCTTCGAGCGGATAGCGTCTTCGGAGTAACCAGACTCGCTGGCAAATTTCCTCACGGTTACGTAGCGCATGCGTCGGTGTTCCTGGCTATTCAGGGGTAACGATTGCGCATACGTCGCGTATCGATTTGGCGTAGAGGGATTGCTCATGCGAGCAGCGTCTAACAATTCTGTTGGTCATATCCGACTTCCGTTAACTACTCGGATACAGCCTACGGACGGTTTCCCAGCGTGGGTTTCGCTTTCACGCAACAAAAGCGACGGAATTAGATCTCTGAGAAACTCCCTACCAGGGTATGGGCGAGCCACACGACGTAGTCAGGCTGCTGGTTGCTCTGAAAGACCAAAGCCGCCATCAGGTCTGATGCAGTTTTTTCTGCTCGAAAGCAATGCGGTTCATTACGCAGATTGGGATTGCGAACCCTTGAATATTTGTTTCGAAGGTTTCGCAACCGTCCTCAACGATTCCACAGGGCACTCCTCGGCGGAAACGCATTCCCCTGCCGACATAGTTGCGCAGGATGATTTCCCAGGACTCGTCGTCGTAATAGAAACCTGTGATCTCAGCCCAGTTGGCCTTGACTCCGCTTCCAATGAGCCCTTCAGGTGTCAGGCAGAAAATTTCTACTTGGTTTTCCTGGGTGACTGGTACGGCGTAAATCCGGCCATTCGGTGCTACTGGTGGGAAAGTTCGCCCGTTCCCAAGGCCGATAAATTCCATGATGGTGCTCCGTGTGCATGACGTTGCATGACACGCTATGCCAGGTCTTGGAAATCCCAAGCCGGCGCTCTCGCAGGGTTGTGCCATTGGGTTTTCCGCAAGCCGCCGTAAGCTGTGGTGATCACAACAGGGAGCAGCGCCATGGGTAGTACATCAACAGTGATTCGAGGCCACGTGCTGGCTGCGGCAGTAGCTTTTCTGGTTGGGTGCTCTGCCACTCAATCGCCGAAGACTGTTCAGCTTCCTGAGCCAAATGATGTGCCGAAAGAAAAATGGTCGGATGCGATGCACGTTTTGACTGCCATGGGGATTTCCGGGCAGCGTGACGTTCCAATCGAGATGGTAGGGGGAGTTGATAGGGTGAGCCCCACCAACAGCTCAGTGGCAGGGCTGGGGGATGCTGGATTAAGTGCGATTGCATATGTGTCACCACCTCCAGGCATGAGCGGTGGTGCAGCCGCAGGTGTTGGCTTGGGTTTGATGCTACTGGGTGGATCAAGTGATCCGGCTCGGGCAACTCAGGTTGTTGCCTGGGTACCTTCCAATCAGGCCGGCTCACCAGAGGAGGCATCGGCTCTGGCCCTGCAGAAGGTGGAGGAGGTTCGCAGAGAGATTTTTCCAGGTGGTTTGTCAAAGGTGGGTATGCAGACCGGCCGTTACCCTGATGGTCATTCGCGCTCGTACGCAACACCAGCCGATATCTTTGCGGAACGTCCTATCCCATTCGCGGATATACCCGCTGCGTCACCAAGCTTCTTGGCGTCGCCTCGCAGCTACGGGCCGATATTTATCCGGCACAACCAGTTCACGCTTGATGCCTACAAGAACGACATAACGACTTCGGAAGCCATGCTAAAGGCATCGAAGTACCTACCCGAATGGATCTACATCTACCATCCTGGTCAGCGACTGAGGAAAGATTCAATCCCTGCTGCCATCTTCAACCAAGGCCGAGCCCTCTACTTCGTAGGGAAATAGTCCTGTTAGTCTTACGTTGCTGGCTTTCGCAAGTCTGCGACGATTTTTTTGGGTATGCCTTAGCTGATACGTCTGGGAGCACAGTTTCCCTGGCGCTCGAATTTGTAAGTAACGGTCTAACTGATACGCCCGAAAAAAACCACCCAAACTGATACGCGAAAGGAAATCTGATGTTCGTACGCGCTTACCTTCGTGCATCAACTGCCGAGCAAGACGCCAATCGTGCCCGAGAGGCTCTACAGCAGTTCGCTGCCGACCATGGCAGGGCCATCGCTGCGCAATATGTTGAGAACGCCAGTGGTGCCAGAACTGACAGAGCAGAGCTGTTGAGACTGATAGCAGATGCCCATGCGGGAGACATATTGCTCCTGGAAAGCATCGACCGGCTTTCTCGATTGCCGGTTGCTGATTGGCAGGCACTCAAGGCTGCGATTGACTCCAAAGGGCTGCGTATTGTCGCCCTGGATCTTCCGACCAGCCATCAGAACATGAGAGATAAGGCTGGTGACGAATTCACTGACCGAATGCAGGCGGCGATCAACGGCATGATGATCGAGATGATGGCAGCTATCGCGCGCAAGGATTACGAGCAGCGTCGTGAGCGTCAGGCCCAGGGAATTCATCGAGCCAAAGCTTCCGGTGCTTACAGGGGGCGGCCGGCTGACAAGAACCTGCATCAGCGCATCGGTGAACTACTGGGCGCTGGCCTGGGTATTCGCGCGACTGCTCGCCATGCAGGCTGCAGTACCACGACAGTGCTTAAAGTTCGCGATCAGATGACCGGCAGCAACGTGGTTTGAAGGGGGGCAAGACGAGCCGGTTTAGCGTCTCAAGCGCTGCTTTAGCGCGCTGATAATTCTGCTGCGTAGGAAGAAAGCTGCGACCGATACAGCAAGCACTATCCCGCACCCCAGCTCTCCGAGGCGTACGAAGGCAAAGATGTTTACTAGGGCAAGAGCCATAATGCCGTAGAACTCTGCATTGGCCTTGCCTGCGGCCAGAGCCTGGTGCTCGGTGAGCATCCATTTCGGCGACAGACAGAAGGGGCATACAGATGACTCGGGATCACCACCGCCTAGGGGAACTCCGCTCACATAGAACGGCGCGCTGGTGATCACCTTCGGAACCATCATCTTTCTACAGCACTGGCATTCAACTTTGCTCACGATGTCATCCTCCCTGACTGGGCACGTGCTTTAACGTGACCTGATCGCTCACTTGATCCAATTACTCGGCAGTCGAGTTTGGGTGTGTTCCGTTGCGTCTGCTGTTGTCGTGTTGCTTGTCCAGGTAAGCGGCAATCTTGTAACCAATCGCAGCGGTAATCCCCAGGGCGCAGAGCACGCCGAACACTGAGTAGATCAGTAGCTCAAACCGGTCCATGTTCTTCTCCCGTGCTGGTGGCCATCAGAGTCTAAACGACTCGTTCACTGTACAGAAACTCACAGCAAATTCGCATGCTGGTTCAGCGTTCTAGCGCCGACAACTGGCGGGCACTGATTTAGTCTGCGAACGTGCCGCTGTGATCGAACCACAGACCGTCGCTCATCGAGTCTATGCCGTACGCATTTCCCATGACATCGACGCAGCCATCCATCATCGGCAGCCCGTTGGCCGGGTTGACCCAAGTGTTGTCCATCTGATCCACGAAGCTGCTCAGCAGGCTGTAATTGTCAGCCTGAGTCTGCATGACGGGCTCGACCCAGGCCGCGTTATCGTCGATATGAAGGTCGAGCGGATCGGTCGACTTCTCTTCTTCGCCGGTCAGCGAGTCGGGATGTTGATACCACATGCGCTCACTGCAGATGTTGAGACCGTCATGCAACACGACTGCCTTCCCCTGGGTGGGATATACCACTGTGGTGTACAGCGGTTTTGTCGGGGAGGCGATTGAGGTCATCAGGTTGGCAATGGTGGCGAGCAAATTCATGGTAGTGCTCCTCGAGGTAGGTGAGCTCAGTTTCCCCCCGCTCTCGGAAAACCCAAATCTCTGATCAGGCGCTTTTGGGTGGCCCTGACCTCCGCTTCGCGACACATCGTAAAAAAACAGGGCTCACCTCCCATCACTTGCTTATGGGAGTCTGACGGTTCACCTCACATAGAGAGAATCTGCCGATTTTGGCCGAAGGGGTGTCGTGAAGAGGTGTGCGGCTGCAAGCCGCATGAATACTGGGTTTTCAGCATATTCACTGGCTTTAGCTGGGCGATTGGCGTTGTGAAGGGGTGTCGTCAAGAGGTGTTGTGAAAGGGTGTTGCCGCTGTAAGCCTCATGAATACTGGGCTTCAGCGTGTTCACTGGTTCTAGCTGGGCAATTGGCGTTGTAAAGGGGTGTCGTTAAGAGGTGTCGTGAAGGGGTGTTGTGGCTGCAGGCCGTATAAATACTGAGTTTCAGCGCTTTCACGGTCTTTAACGGGGCAATCGGCGTTGTGAAGGGGTGATGTCAGTATGATGCCTCCCCCGAGGGAGTAATCTGTTCGCGTGGGAGCCCCAGTGGTAGCAACAAACCAGCATCAGATGACGATCCGGCATCATAAGGTTTAAGCACATGGCTCCGGCTGCGAAGAGAAACGGACGGCAGATGACGGTGTGTCTTCCTGAGTGCAGGGCCAGTACGGTGAATGGGCAACGAATGACGACGGTGAAGGGCGTTCATGATAGTCAGATAGTGATTGGTAGACCGAGCCGGTCAAGAATGGCTGCCAAAGGTGGCTGCTTGCGGCAAATAATGATATTCCCACATCCTATTATTCTTGATCGGAACGTAGCGTGGGTCGTGTGAACGTTCGCATGATGTTTGCTATCGAGGCCCCCTTGAAAGCAGCCACCCCGATTCGGAGGACGGAGCTCATATTAGGTGAACACTATGGATGGTCAAAATCAGGAACGTGTTTCAAGCCCTACTGCCACCGGCGGCGCAGGTGTTTATTTCGAGCAACACGTTCAGACGTATTGGCTGGCCCAGCTACTCGTCCGCAGCATCCCACCGATACTGACTGATAGGGGGGTTGCAGAGGTTCACTTCCAGACAGAGCATCTCGGTTTCAATACAGATGACTTCCTCGTCGTCTGCGAGCGGGAAGGTGAAGCACCGGCACAACTTGTCGGGCAAGTGAAGCGCAGCCTCACGATTAGTGCCGCCGACGATGAGTGCAAGAAGACTGTTGGAGATTTCTGGAAAGACTTCAAGAAAGCCGCCCCGTTTAACTCCCAACACGATCGCTTTGTCCTCGTCACTCTACGTGGTACGAACACGCTCCTCGAAAACTTCTCTGGGTTGCTCGACTGCGCCAGGGGGGCCGCTGATGGCAAAGAATTCCAGAGGCGACTGTCTTTAAGCGGATTCATCTCCAAGAAGTCAGTCTCCCAGTGCAACGAACTCTGCACGATTGTCAGTGCACTAGAAGACACGCCTGTCACTGCCGAAGATCTGTGGCCGTTCCTGTGTGTGTTACACGTCCTGAGCCTCGATCTGCACACATCGACACGTCAGACCGAAGCACATATCAAGACACTGCTCGCTCTCAAGTCCACTGACTCGGATCCGCTCGCAAGCGCAACTTCAGCTTGGAACAGGCTTCTGTCTTTTACCAGCGAAGCCAATCCAGCCGCTCGAAGCCTGAAGCGTACTGACCTTCCAGATGCTCTTGTTCTTTCCTATAGCGAAGTGGGAACGCACGAGAAAAACGTACTGACAGCCCTGCGAAACCATACGGATTTCGTCCTAAGGAAAATCCGCAAAACGATTGGGCCGACCTTACACCTGCAGCGCGCTGGCATTGTCCAGAAAATTCTTGAAGCCCTCGAAGTGAAGCAAGTTGTCCTGATCACGGGGCCAGCTGGTAGCGGCAAGTCAGTCATTGGCAAGGAAGCAGTGTCTTTTCTTTCCCGCGAATTCTTCGCGTTTGGCTTCCGGGTTGAGGAATTCGCCGTCGCCCACATTGATGAAACCCTGCACAACAGTCAGATTCCTGTACGCGCTTCAGAGCTACAGGCCATTCTCGGAGCGCAAGATCGCAAGGTCCTCCTCATTGAGAGCGTCGAACGCCTGCTCGAAAAACCCACACGCGACGCTTTCAGTGATCTGATGACGCTTGCCCAGGGAGACAACGGTCTCGGTATCGTAATGACCTGTCGCGACTATTCCGTGGAGCAGGTACAGGCCAGTTTCCTTCTACCTGCAGGAATTGATCATGCTGTCATCGAGATACCAGCACTCGACGACTCCGAACTAGAAGAGATCCAGACAGCGTTTCCATCAATGGCGATCCCGCTGGGTAATCCAGCTCTACGCAAGATCCTGCGCAACCCCTACTTTATCGACAAGGCACGCCAGATTTCCTGGGATGCAGGACGTTCACTTCCAGAAAGCGAGCGGGATTTTCGGGCAATTTTTTGGCAGCAGATCGTACGTGCGGATCACTGTCCCGCCAACGGCATGCCGCGTCTGCGCGAAGAGGCCCTGCAGGAGCTAGCTGTACGACGAGCGCGGGCCCTTTCAGATCATGTAACTGCTTCTGGACTCGACCCTGTAGCCGTCACTCTGCTGAGACAGGACTCCCTCATTGCGTCTCCAGAGGGAAAACCCCTACTCGTTGCGACGGCGCACGACGTACTTGAAGACTGGGCCATCCTGCAATGGATCGAGGAGCAGCACCTCACGGATGAAATGGTATTCAAGGCGCTCTCCTCCGCGATTGGTCCGCATCCCGCACTGCGCCGCTCTTACAGGAAGTGGGTTGCCGAACTGGTCGACCGCGATGAGCCTGCTGCAGACCGGATCTTCCGAGCAGCCATCACGCAAGCAGATGCTCCCGCTCAATTCCGCGACGACACGCTGGTTTCGCTGTTGAAGGCACCGTCTGCCCCGGAATTTCTGGCGCGGCACGAGGCTGATTTGCTCGCCAATAATCGCGCCGTACTCAAGCGGGTAATCCATCTACTGCGAGTTGCCTGCGTGACATCGCCTGCCTGGCTTGTCGGCACGCGCGGCCATAGTTCGATCCTGAACGTGCCGGACGGAGTGGTCTGGGCTACCGTTGCAGGGCTTGTTCATCGCAACATTAGCAGTTTTGGTTCGGAAGATTCTCCACTGCTACTTGCATTGATCGAGGATGCTGTACGCGGCGTCAGTTGGTGGGCACCGGACATCGAAGGCTCTGAACAGATCGCCGGGATTGCTCATTGGCTCCTCCCGCGCGTTGACAGCTACAGAAGGGGCGATGCACGTAAACGCGTTCTCAAAGTCATTGCCAAGATTCCGAAGGCCAACCCTGTTCGCTTCGAAACTGTTATGCGCGGACAGATCAGGGACGGCTGGAATCACGACCCCGTGGCCGAAGAGTTCCGCGATATTCTTCTTGCGGGTCTAGACGGCGCACCTGCGGCCCGCGACCTGCCGGATCTTTTGATCTCCATCGCACTAGATAACCTCCTCGCCACGGAGGAGTACTTGAGCGAGGAACCCTTCGGCCGTTCATCCCTCGACATTGAGCTTTACTTCGGCATCAAGGAACACCTGAGCCGCCATTCTCTCCCTGCCAGTGCGTTCCGAGGACCATGGATCAACCTGCTCACGTGCCATCCGGGAAAGGGCCTCGATTTCCTGGTACAAGTCTTCAATCACAGTGCCGAGTGGTACGCGCATCCACGCCTTGGTGACCGATTGGAACGCGCTTGGGAAGTCGAGCTGACGCTCGCAGATGGGCTAGTGCGGAAACAATGGGTAAACCCGCGGCTTTGGGGGATGTACCGAGGCTTGGGCGTCAGCCCTTATGTACTTCAGTCGCTGCTGATGGCTCTTGAGAAATGGCTGCTCGGCTATGCCAAACTCCACCCTGAGGGATTGGATGCCATGCTGCTTGCGATCCTGCACCGCAGCGATTCCGCAGCACTCGCAGCTGTCGTTGCAAGCGTGGCAACCGCCCATCCTCACCAATCCGGAGAGGCTCTTCTGGTACTGCTTTCTGTGCAAGACTACATCCTTATCGACCGCAGTCGCATGGCCAGCGAGCACCAGACTTCCATGCTTGCGGGAATGTTCCCGACCCTAAACGCCGAGGACAAAATCTACGAAGAGGAAAGGAAGCAGTCGAACGAGCTACCGCATCGTCAACATGACCTCGAAGTAGCTATCGCAAACCTGCAATTCGGCTCTCTTGCCCCAAGGGTTCACGCGATCATCGACAAGCACCTAGCTGAACTGCCTGCATTGGACAAACGCCAAGAAGATGCCCTCATATGGCAACTTGCCCTTCATCGGATGGACTTACGCCAGTATGCCGTATCTGAAGCCCAGCCAGCATTGGGCGCGACATCCACAGTGGACAGCGAAAAGCCAACGAAGAACTACATCAGTTTGGAACCCAAACCCGCTGCCCTGGAAGTGCAGCAATTCATTGAGGAGAGCGCAAAAGACACGGAAGAAACGAATGCCCGGCTAGGCATCTACAACTGGGGACTCCAGATCTTCCAATACAAACTTGGCTCTGCTGAACCGGCACAATGGAGGAAGATACTGTCAGGTGCGCAGGAGATGGACCGCACCAATGAATACCCGGACGGCAGCCGAAATGCCCCCGGCTTCGCTGCTGCGGTCTGCGTCCGCGATCACTGGGAGGAGATGTCACCGCAAGAGCGGGACTGGTGCATTGATGTCATTTGCTCGGAAATCTCCAGGCACGCGGATTCATGGGGAACCATAAACCGGATGCAGAGGTTCTCGATGCAGGCAGATCGTCCATGTGCTTTTGTGGTGCCGCTGCTTCTATACAAGCCTCTGACCCAAGGCCAAACACCGCGCGTACGCCTAGCCTTTATCACTGCAATAACCCACCCGATTGACGAAGTCCGTTGGTATGCTACCAGGGGCATTGACGACCAGTTCTGGACAGCAAATCCCGCTCTCGCTCACTTGACTGTCAATGCTATTTCTACAGAGGCCTCTATTTCCAATTGTCATTGGAAAGCCGAAGAGAAGAAGCGTTACGACAAGCGGAACCCGCTGGAAGCAATCGTCGCTGCCGCAGCCTCAGCAGTTCGTGAGCGTTTCTGGACTGACGGAGCCATAGCCGAAGACGCGCACAGCCGTCTCGACATCACTGAGCCATTCGGTGCTGAGGCGTTCGCAAAAATCCTCGTAATACTAGGCCAGGCATCCAATGCGCCTCTTGCTATGGCTGCTTATAGACGCGCCAGTGAATACTTAGTCGACTGCTGGAACCGCGCGTACGGCAGTTCTAACGGTCGGCGTGACCGAAACTTCGAAAGTGAACAGTCGATATCCTACTGCATGCAAGAATTCGTCTTGCGTGTGACAGATGTCGATGCGGCACAAGTCCTGCAGCCAATCCTGGATGCAGTTGACAGGCATCCACGTGAAATCCATAGCTTCATCCAAGGATTGACCAGCAGCGAGGATCGCAACCCCAACCCCAAGCAATACTGGTTTTTGTGGAACCTGTTTGCCGAGAGGGTCAAGCACGCCAAATGGCTTGCCCATCTGGAAGGGGAGCTTCCTTACGGCAGTGAGGTACTCTCGACCATCTTTCTGACCGCGTATTGGAAGGACGATGTCCGGCACTGGCGGAGCCTGGAAGGCTACGCCCATAACGTCGATTCGCTGTTCAACGCTTTGCCACCGGCTTCGATCGTACTGGACAGCTACGCCCGTTTTCTCTACCACATAGGCGAGCGCTCCATGCCAGCAGCTTTTGTACACATCGCAAATGCGCTCAAACTGGGGAATACCGCCGAAATGCTGCGCGAGTCCAACACCGTTTTCATACTCGAAAGCCTGCTCCAACGGCATGTCTACTCACGCCCACTAGAACTCAAGCGTGATCCCACCCTGCGCGAGGCGATTCTGTATGTGCTCGACGTGCTTGTCGAAAGCGGCTCATCCGCAGCGTTCCGAATGCGGGACGACTTCGTAACACCGGCTACTTAGCGCTCAGGTAAGCACATTTGGGCGTTGATTACTTCTCCCAACCAGGGAAAGGCTACCTACAAAACCTACGGAACCTGGTTTTGTAGGTTTTGTAGGTAGCCCTTATGGGCTGAGGCTACGTTTTTCGCCAAACATAGCGTGTCGATGGGCGGCCACCTTTCTCACTGGCAACGTCGTAGCCAACGATGAAGTCGTGTTCAACCAGAATTGCGAGCGCGTTATTTACGGTGTCCTGCGAGCCCAATCCTGTCCAGTCCTTCTGGCGCACTTCTCGTGCGGTAAACGGCTCGGGTAATTTCTGCTGACGTTCCAGGAGCAACCGCGCCCCCAGTAGTGGGGCGTTAATTGCTGCACCGTACAATCGCTGTGCATGGCTCATCAGGTAGGCCGCCCAGCCAATTGCTCGGGTAGCAGCCTCTGCGCTGACCACTTGCTGTCCTCCGCCGATAAGCTCGAATAGAAGTGCTAATCCGGCAATGGTCTGTGGCATTTTTAGGAAGTGGGATTGCAATGCTGGATGTACTTCTTCCCTCCGGCTTTCCAGCATGTGGCGGGTATACCAAGCGTTAAATATCTCCTGTGCCTCCGGGCTGAACCTGAGCGCAGAACGAGGCTCATCGGGTATTTGGTCGAGCTGCTCTATAACCCAATCCACGCGCTCAGTGGCGGCTTTGTTCGGCCAGCGATCCACTAGACGCCATTCGCGGACATCGTCCGGGTAAACGGCAAGTTGTAGGCGCTGAATCAGGCCGTCATCCAATTCGCCGCTGATCGCGGCGCGCACCAGCGATGCGATTCGTGACGGTTGAATGCCGCCGATCAAGGATAAGCAGCATGACTCGATGAAAATGGTGCCGCGCCCAATGCGATCGTAGGTGAATGAGCCGTTGCCATCGAAACATTCCAGGTAGAAAGCTCGTGCGACAGAACCGTCCTCGCTTTGTATCGTCGCCAACCAGCCTCCCAGCTCGTCACGCAGAAGCAGTAGGCCGTTGGGGTTTTCGTTGAGCAGCTCGCCGAGTTTCTCAACAGTCGAGTCGTTGACGATGTACCGGCGAAGTACCGGAGCCTGCATGTCGCTGGAAAGTCTGTTCAGTTCCGCCAAAGCTGCGTTTTTATCGCCACTAGTGAGGAGTTTTTTTGCCTTGACCTTGGCGGCGTTGCGTTCCATTTCGAGCAACTCGTTGCTTGCCTTGTAATCGGCCTCAGCCAGGCTGTACTGTTTTCGCGCCCTGGACTCCAGCGCATGCAGTGGGCGCAGTGCCTGTTTGAGTGCAGGCGATTTCATCGCAGATGGCCGCCCGATGACGATACCCCACTGGTTGGGGACGACCATCCAATCATCGTGCTGTTTTGGGTGGATGGTAAATTTTCGGCCGACCACGGCGCTGACAGCAACCACGAGCGCGACTCCAATAAAATCTGGTGGGCATTGAGTGCGCTCAGCGACATCACGGACGTATTCCCGCAGATCGGCTGGCAGTAGCTCGTCATGCCAGGGCATGACCCTTGTTAACTCACACGGGAGCGGCTTTGGCGCAATTTCTGGGCTGAGATATGAGGCACGTGCCGGCTCGGGCATCTCCGCCAGGAATGGCGGGATCTGCTCGTTTGTGGTCATTGCTCATCTCTCTTGGGGAGATCCTCAGTGGTGCCATCACGTTCGCTGATCTTGCTCTCTAGCCAGGCCTCCACCTCCGCGACGACGAAGTAAACGCCAGCCTGTTTGGTTGAGCCAAATTTGATGGGGCGAGGGAAGCTGGGATCGTTTTCTCGCAGCTTCTCGAGGCCGGAGCGGCTCTTGTCAAAGCATTGCTGCAGAGAGGTATGGCTGATCAGGTACTTCTTGGGGGCATGTGTCGGCATGTGCGGGTCTCTGTGTGTAAGCCGACACAGATTTAATACTCCTGAAAGATCGCTGTGGCGCGTTTTCA
Source organism: Pseudomonas sp. I2 (assembly GCF_040984075.1). Taxonomy (NCBI): domain Bacteria; kingdom Pseudomonadati; phylum Pseudomonadota; class Gammaproteobacteria; order Pseudomonadales; family Pseudomonadaceae; genus Pseudomonas; species Pseudomonas sp. I2. The sequence goes on along the minus strand of NZ_JBCGFQ010000013.1, from coordinate 52,668 downwards.
AACCGGAAAAGCGACAGAAAACTTTTTTTCGGTTATTGAGGTAACGGCGGTAGCCGGGGAGGGGCTTCACGGGAAGGGAGGCTGTCATAAAGCTGGCATTACCCAACCATAACGGCCCCAAAAGACACAAAAAAGGCACTGTAGCTATTCGCTAAGTGCCTGATTTGTAAAGGATATTTGGTGGAGCCGGGGGGATTTGAACCCCCGTCCGCCAGTACTCCGCTGTCGGTACTACATGCTTAGCCGTGTCTACTGAGTTAACCCGCAGCCGCCCGACGGGCAGGGTGCTTTGGGCGAGTTGTGTAAGTTTTAGCCACTTCGTCCACAACGTACTACGCGGCGATCCTGTTCTGTATGACAATCACTTCGGGTTTACAGGCATCCCCTGGTGATTGCTGGAGCCGAAGCTACCAGGAGAGCGGGCTCGGCTGCTTACGCAGCGAGAGCGTAGCCCTCGTAGTTTTCGTCATTGGCAACTATAAAAGTTGCAACAGTGGATTTACGAGTTCTGTTACCAACTCGGCATGCACCTAGAGTTTCGCTACCGGCGTCGAATCCTAATCGGCCCCACGCATCAGCTCTAGCTGACGTGCCTTTCGACACGTGCGGTGGAGTATACGCCTTTGTGCGGGCGACGTCGACTGCTGGTCCGGTCGCCCGCGCGGCGCTCAGGCACCGCTGCCGCCGGAAGGGCCGCTGCCTTTGTCGGTTTTCTCCATGCGCTCGAGCACTTTGCTGGTGATGGCGATGCATTCCTTGGTGTCGCCGGCGGCCTGGGCTGCCTTGGCTTTGTCGACGTGCTCGGTGATGGCTTTGTCCAGGCCCTCGGAGGTGGCGCCGATGGTGGCCATGTTGTCGTCGATCTTCTGCAGGTTGAGGGTGCAGAGGTCCTCGTCGGCGAACACCGGCGAGGCCAGTAGGGTCGCGGCCGCGAAGAGGGCGGAAAGCGCAGTACCTTTCATGGGTGTCTCCTTCTGGAAGGCCTCTGGAAGGTGGGCCTGATCGGTGGACTGCGGGGGATTTGCGGGGGTTCCATCGGGGTGATGGCTCGGGGCGGTGTCGTTTGGGCGGTGGATGACGTGGTGAGCTTTCGGGCCCATTCGCCGGTAAGCCGGCTTGCACAGGTCCAATGGGGCGCACGGGTCGTGCGCCATGCAGAGGATTCTGGGGGCTGGCTTGCCAGCGGCTCCGAGGGTCAGAGGCTACGTGGGCGTGTCACGCGGTCCACCAGGTAGACCAGGCCGTGGTAGTCGATCCCGCTATGGCTCGACAAGCCGATCTCGCACGTGCGGCTGGTGGAGATCCCTTCGCTGCAATACTGCACCGCGTCCTTCAGGCTGCGCAGGGAGTGGGCATTGAGCTCTGGCGTGGTGAAGCCCTTGTCGCCGGCGAACCCGCAGCAATGGATGCCTTCGGGGATCACCACCTGCTTGCTGCAGCGCCGTGCCAAGTCGATCAGCGCCTGGCTCTCGCCCAGGTGCTGGGTGCTGCAGGTCACGTGGACGGCCACCGGTTCGTCCTGAGGGGTGAACTCCAGGCGCTCGAGCAGGTGGGTGCGGATGAAGCGCACCGGGTCGTACAGGTCCAGGCGGGTGTCGCCCAGGTCCTGGACCAGGCGCAGGGTGCAGGGGCTGGTGTCGCAGTAGATCGGGTCGAGGCCGCCGCGGCTGGCGTGGAGCAGGGCGTTGATCAGTTCCTGGCGCTTGTGCTCGGCCTGTTCCGGGTAGCCCTTGGAGGCGAATGGCTGGCCACAGCAGAGGTTGTCGGCGTTGTCGGGGAATACCACCTGGTAGCCGGCCTTCTCCAGCAGGGCGCGGGTCTTGTCGAGCAGCGAGCTCTGTTCGCGGTCGGCGTAGGCCGGGCCCATCACCCGTGACACGCAGGCGGCGAGGTACACCACGCGCGGGCGGGCGTCGTTGCCCGCCGGCCCGAATGCCACCGGGCGCAGGGGCTGGGGCATGGCCGGGGTCCACTGGGGCAGGCGGCCTTTGCTGGCCTTGCTCAGGGAGGTGCTCAGGCGGCTCAGGCGCGGGGCGCCGAGCAGCTTGCGTGCGCCGTTGGCGGCAGCCAGTGTCAGGCGGGCACCGCGCAGGGCGGTGTGGAAGTGCCCGGCCAGCCAGTCGGCGGCCTTGTCGTGTCCGGCGGCCTGGCTGCGCAGCTTCTTCACCAACTCGCCGGTATTGATGCCGACCGGGCAGCGCTGGGCGCACAGGCCGGTGGCGGCGCAGGTGTCGATGCCCTGGTACTGGTAGGTTTCGAGCAATTCGCGGGTGTCGAGGCCGGCGCGTTGCTTGGCTTGGATGTCACGCCACATGACGATGCGCTGGCGTGGGCTCAGGGTCAGCCCCTTGGAGGGACATACCGGCTCGCAGAAGCCGCACTCGATGCACTTGTCGACGATCTCGTCGGCGGCCGGCAGGGGCTTCAAGTGCTTGAGGTGGATGTCTGGGTCTTCGCTGAGCACCACGTCGGGGTTGAGGATGCCGTTGGGGTCGAGCAGGCGCTTGAGCGTCCACATCAGCTGGTAGGCGTCATGGCCCCACTCCAGTTCGACGAAGGGCGCCATGTTGCGGCCGGTGCCGTGCTCGGCCTTGAGCGAGCCGCCGAACTCCACCGCCACCAACTGCGCCACGTCGTCCATGAAGGCCTGGTAGCGCGCCACTTCCTCGGCGCTGTTGAAGCCTTGGGTGAAGACGAAGTGCAGGTTGCCCTCCAGGGCATGGCCGAAGATGATCGCCTCGTCGTAACGGTGCTTGTCGAACAGCTGGAGCAGGCGGTTGACGCCCTCGGCCAGTTGCTCGATGGGGAAGGTGACGTCTTCGATGATCACCGTGGTGCCGGTCTGGCGCACGGCGCCGACGGCGGGGAAGGTGTCCTTGCGGATTTTCCACAGCTGGTTGTACACCGCCGGGTCTTCGCTGAAGTCGACGCACTGCTCCAGCGGGAAGTCGGCGATGGAGGCCATGATCTGCTGCAACTGCTCATGCAGCAGGCTCTGGCTGCCCGCGCGGGACTCGATCAGCAAGGCGCAGGCATTGCCCGACAGGCCTTTCACCCAGATGGGCATGCCTGGCATGTCCTGGACCGAGCGCAGGCTGCGGCGGTCGAGCAGTTCCACGGCGGAAACCGGCTGGCGCTTGAGCACGGTGACGGCGCGGCAGCAGCTTTCCACGCTGGGGAAGACCAGCAGCGCGCTGGCTTTGTGCGGGTGGTCGGGCACGGTGTCGTAGGTGACCGCGCTGATGAAGCCGAGGGTGCCTTCGGAGCCGACCAGCAGGTGCTGGAGGATGTCCAGCGGCTGGTCGTAGTCCACCAGTGCATTGAGCGACAGCCCCGTGGTGTTCTTCAGCCGGTACTTGTGCCGGATCCGCTCGGCCAGCGCCGTGTTGGCGCGGGTCTCGCGGCCGAGGCGGGCGAGGGCTTCCAGCAGGTCGGCGTGGCTCTGCTCGAACGCCGCGACGCTGGCCGGGTCCTCGCTGTCCAGGCGGGTGCCATCGGCCAGTACCAGGCGCATGCCGGCCAGGGTGTGGTAGGTGTTCTGCGCCGTGCCGCAGCACATGCCGCTGGCGTTGTTGGCGACGATGCCGCCGATCTTGCAGGCATTGATCGAGGCCGGGTCGGGGCCGATCTTGCGCCCGTAGGGGGCGAGCCAGGCGTTGGCCTGGGCACCGATGACCCCGGGCTGCAGGCGGATCTGTTCGCCCTGGCCGCGGATTTCCTTGCCGCCCCAGTTGTCGCCGAGGACGATCAGCACCGAGTCGCTGATGGCCTGGCCGGAGAGGCTGGTGCCGGCGGCGCGGAAGGTCACCGGCACGCGCTCGCGCTGGGCCAGGTGGATCAGGCCGACGACTTCGTCCTCGGACTCGACACGTACCACCAGCTTGGGGATCAGCCGGTAGAAGCTGGCGTCGGTGCCGAAGGCCAGGGTCGAGGTCGGGTCGTCGAAACGGCGTTCGGCGGGGATCAGGCGCTCGACATCACGCAGGAACGCGGCGGGCAGGCTCATGCTATCTCCTCGCGGGGCCGCGGCGTCTGGTGCGCCGCGTGTCCCGGTCAATCAGGCGGTGTGTCGTGGGGCGCGGCTATCAGGCGCCCAGTTCGCGGACCAGCGAGTCGCGGGTGATTTCACTGATGGACTTGGCGCCGGTCAGCACCATGGCCACGCGCATCTCCTTCTCGAACAGGTCGAGCAGGTTCTTCACCCCGGCCTCGCCGTGGGTGGCCAGGGCGTAGAGGAAGGCGCGGCCGATCAGCACGCTGTCGGCGCCCAGGGCGATCATGCGCACCACGTCCAGGCCGCTGCGGATGCCGGAGTCGGCGAGGATCGTCAGGTCGCCCTTGACCGCGTCGGCGATCGCCGGCAGGGCCCGGGCGCTGGACAGCACGCCGTCGAGCTGGCGGCCGCCGTGGTTGGAGACGACGATGCCGTCGGCGCCGAATTTCACCGCGTCCTTGGCATCTTCCGGATCGAGGATGCCCTTGATGATCATCGGGCCGTCCCAGAATTCACGGATCCATTCCAGGTCCTTCCAGGAGATGGAGGGGTCGAAGTTGGCGCCCAGCCAGCCGATGTAGTCGGCCAGGCCCGTGGGGTTGCCACGGTACTTGGAGATATTGCCCAGGTCGTGCGGGCGGCCCAGCAGGCCGACATCCAGCGCCCATTGCGGGTGGGTCATGGCCTGCCAGACGCGGCGCAGCGGGGCGTTCGGGCCGCTCATGCCGGAATGGGCATCGCGGTAGCGGGCGCCGGGTACTGGCATGTCGACGGTGAACACCAGGGTCTTGACCCCGGCGGCCTTGGCCCGCTCCAGGGCGTTGCGCATGAAGCCGCGGTCCTTGAGCACGTACAGCTGGAACCACATGGGCCGGTCGATGGCCGGGGCGACTTCCTCGATCGGGCACACCGATACCGTCGACAGGGTGAAGGGAATGCCCTTGGCCGCTGCCGCACGGGCTGCTTGGACCTCGCCACGGCGGGCGTACATGCCGGTCAGGCCGACCGGGGCCAGGGCCACGGGCATGCTCAGGGTTTCGTCGAACAGCCGCGTCTCGAGGCTCAGCTCGGACATGTTCTTCAGCACGCGCTGGCGCAGGGCGATGCCGGCCAGGTCCTCGACGTTGTGGCGCAGGGTGTACTCGGCGTAGGCGCCACCGTCGGCGTAGTGGAACAGGAAGGGGGGCAGCTTGCGTTGGGCCGCGGCGCGATAGTCGGTGGAGGCGGAAATGATCATGGGGTCTCGCTGCAAAGGTGGAGAGGGGCGGCTGCCGGGCGCGACAGGGCGCGCCCGGCCCCTTTCACTTTAGTGATGAACCAGCATGCCGGTCAGCCAGTAGGCCTGGACCAGGGTGATCAGGCCGACGATGGTGGCGAAGAACAGGCTGTGCTTGACGGTGAAGCGGAACAGGTCCGATTCCTTGCCGACCAGGCCGGTGGCGGCGCAGGCCACGGCGATGGACTGTGGCGAAATCATCTTGCCGGTCACGCCACCGCTGGTGTTGGCGGCCACCAGCAGGGTGTCGTTGACCCCGATCTGGTGCGCAGTGGTGGCCTGCAGCGAGCCGAACAAGGCGTTGGACGAGGTGTCGGAACCGGTCAGGAACACGCCCAGCCAGCCGAGGAACGGCGAGAAGAACGGGAACGCGGCGCCGGTGCCGGCCAGGACCAGGGCCATGGTCGAGGACATGCCCGAATAGTTGGTGACGAAAGCGAAGGCCAGGACCATGCCGATCGACAGGATCGGCCAGCGCAGCTCCCAGAAGGTTTCCTTCAAAGTGGTCAGACCAGTTTTGACGTTGATCTTCAGCACGGCCATCGACAGCAGCGCGGAGATGAAGATCGCGGTACCGGTGGCGGAGATCGGGTCGAACTTGAACACGGCCGCGATCGCGGTCGGGGTGGCGGCGATCGGCGCGCCTTTCATCACCAGTTGGTCCAGGTGCGGGATGGCGAAGTTGAACACGAAGTCGTACATCGCGCCGCCCGGGGCGAACGCGGCCTTGAACGGCTTGAGGGTCCAGATCGTCACCAGCACGGTGAGGATCAGGAACGGCGACCAGGCCTTGAAGATCTCGCCCAGGCTGTAGGGCGAAGGCTGGCTGCCGCCGGTGCTGACCACGGCGGCGCCGACGCTGCCCTTGGCTTCGGCGAACGAGCGCTTGGGTTGCCAGACCTTGAGGAACAGGGTCAGGGCGATCAGGCTGGCCAGGGCCGAGGTGATGTCCGGCAGTTCGGGGCCGATGAAGTTCGAGGTGAAGTACTGGGTGACGGCGAAGCTCAGGCCGGCCACCAGGGCGGCAGGCCAGGTTTCCTTCACGCCGCGCACGCCATCCATCATGAACACCAGCCAGAACGGCACGAACAGCGACAGCAGCGGCAGCTGGCGACCGGTCATGGCGCCGATGTCGAAGGCGTCGATGCCGGTCACCTGGCCGGCGACGATGATCGGGATGCCCAGTGCGCCGAAGGCTACCGGCGCGGTGTTGGCGATCAGGCACAGGCCGGCGGCGTACAGCGGGTTGAAGCCCAGGCCTACCAGCAGCGCGGCAGTGATGGCCACCGGGGCGCCGAAACCGGCGGCGCCTTCGAGGAAGGCACCGAAGCAGAAGCCGATCAGCAGCACCTGCAGGCGCTGGTCGTCGGTGATCGACAGCACCGAACTGCGGATCACCTCGAACTGGCCGCTCTTGACCGTGAGTTTGTAGAGGAACACCGCGGCGACGATGATCCAGGCAATGGGCCACAAGCCGTAGAGGAAGCCATAGCCGGCGGCGGCCAGCGCCATGTCGACAGGCATCTGGAAGGCGAAGATCGCCACCAGGATCGACAGGGCAAGGGTGATGCTGCCGGCGACATGGCCTTTGAGGCGGAACACGGCCAGGGCGAGGAAGAAGAACACGATAGGGATGACGGCCGCCAGAGCGGACAGGCCAAGGCTCCCCAGGGGGGTATAGAGCTGTTGCCAGGTTTGCATAGTGGGATGGCCCCTAATTGTTGTTGGTCAAGCACTGGCATTGGATAATTGGTAAGACCAATTTACAATGACTGGTCGCTAGGTTAAAAGCGTGGTTGTGGCCGTGTCAATTTGTCCTGGGGAAAACTTTGGTCGGATATCGATGAGCGGGTATCTGGTAGCCCTGGAAAATCGTCATCTGATGGGTGTCGAGGCGGCGCGGATGGGCCAGAATAGGCGCCCCCCGGAATCCGCGGGGTTTGTGGAGAGCATGTGATGGTTTTTGATCAGGTCCGCCAGCGGCGCCTGTCCGACGACATCGTCGATCGGTTGGAAGGGATGATTCTCGAGGGCACCTTGACCTCGGGGCAGCGCTTGCCAGCCGAGCGCGCCCTGGCCGAGCAGTTCGGCGTGTCCCGCCCTTCGTTGCGCGAGGCGATCCAGAAGCTGGTGGCCAAGGGGTTGCTGGTCAGCCGCCAGGGCGGTGGCAACTATGTCGCCGAGACGCTGGGCTCGACCTTCAGCGACCCACTGCTGCAATTGCTCGAGCACAGCCCCGAGGCCCAGCGCGACCTGCTCGAGTTCCGCCACACCCTGGAGGCTTCCTGCGCCTACTATGCCGCCCAGCGCGCCACCGAGCCGGACCGCGACCGGCTCAAGGCGGCTTTCGACGCCTTGCAGGACTGCTATGCACGGGCCGACGAGGTCAGTCGGGCGGAGGAAGGGGCGGCCGATGCGCGTTTTCACCTGGCCATTGCCGAGGCCAGCCATAACGCGGTGTTGCTGCACACCATCCGCGGATTGTTCGACCTGCTCAAGCGCAACGTGGTGACCAATATCGGCGGCATGTACCAACAGCGTGCGGAGACCCGCGACATGCTGATCAGCCAGCATCGCGAGCTGTATCAGGCGATTGTCGAGGGGCGGGCGGACGATGCCCGGGAGGTGTCGAGCCGGCACATCCTGTATGTGCAGGAAGTGTTGCAGGAGGCGCAGCAGGAGGCCCGGCGGGTGGCGCGGGCGGAGCGGCGCAACGGCTGCTAGGGCATTGCCGGGAGGCCTTGGGGCTGGCTAGTCAGACGGTGCCTGGAGCCTTGGGGCTGCTGTGCAGCCCAAAGGCTGGGTAATCTCTCACAGAGCCCTCTGCATGGCACATGATGTGTGAGCGTCGCCGTCCCCTGGGCCAGAACAGGCCTACTCGTCGCGGCCTTTGCTGCGCACGGCGCGCTGGATCTCGCGGTTGGAGTCGCGCTCGCGTTGGGTGTCGCGCTTGTCGTATTCCTTCTTGCCCTTGCCAAGCGCGATCTCGCACTTGATCAGGTGCTTGCTCCAGTACAGCGCCATGGCCACGCAGGTGTAGCCCTTTTGCGCCACGGCCGCTTCCAGGCGCTCGAGCTCGCGCTTGTTCAGCAGCAGCTTGCGAGTACGGGTAGGGTCGGCGATGACGTGGGTGCTGGCGGTGGTCAGCGGGGTGATGTGGCTGCCGAACAGCCAGGCTTCGCCATCCTTGAGCAGCACGTAGCTGTCGGTCAGGTGCGCCTTGCCGGCCCGCAGGCTCTTTACTTCCCAGCCAGACAGGACCAGCCCGGCCTCGAACTTGTGCTCGATGAAGTAATCGTGTCGCGCCTTCTTGTTCAGCGCGATGGTCCCGGTCGGATGTTTCTTTTGCTTAGCCATAGGGGCGGCATTATAGGGAGTCGCCGCGCCGCCGGCTACGGGGTTTAGGTGTGCTTGAGCCTGTAGGACGAATCCCGGACAATGCAGACCCTGTTCTGTTGAACAGAACCGTTTTCGATGCGCTGAGAAGCGCTGCCGCCCAGTCTTGGAAGTGACGCCTGGATGACTACCCATATTCAACGCTCCGCCCTGCTGCCGTACCCCGCCCAGGCGCTCTACGATCTGGTCAACGATGTGGCCAGTTACCCGCAATTCCTGCCCTGGTGCTCGGCCTCGACGGTGCTCGAGGTCAGCGATACGCACATGCGGGCGAAGCTGGAAGTGGCCAAGGGCGGGATCAGCCAGCAGTTCGTCACGAACAATGTGCTGGTGCCGGGGCAATCGATCGAGATGAACCTGGAGGAAGGGCCGTTCACCCAACTGCATGGCCTGTGGATCTTCAAGCCATTGGGCGAAAAGGCCTGCAAGATCAGCCTCGACTTGTCCTTCGACTATGCCGGGCCCCTGGTGCGTGCCACCCTCGGCCCGTTGTTCAACCAGGCGGCCAATACCCTGGTCGATGCCTTCTGCCAGCGGGCCAAGCAACTCAATGCCTGAGGCCCTCGTGAACATCGAAGTCGCCTACGCCACGGCCGAGCGCCAGTGGCTGCTGGCCTGCGAGGTGCCGGCAGGGACCCGTGTCAGGGACGCATTGCGCCTGTCGGGCCTGGGTGAACAGGTGCCGGGGCTTGACCTGGCGTCCTGCCCGGTGGGGATTTTTGGCAAGGTGGTCAGCGATCCCGCTGAGCGCACGGTCGAGGAGGGCGATCGCCTGGAGGTGTATCGGCCATTGCTCGTCGATCCGAAGGAAGTGCGCAAGCAGCGAGCCGCCAAGGCGAAGGCGCAGCGCGGCGCCTGAGGGCTGAACGTCGCCATTGGGGCCGTGCCCGGCCCCAATGGCAGACAGCTTACTGCGGGGAGGTTTCCAGCGGTGCCGGCGTCGGGACCGGAGTGGTCTCGATGGTGTCGATCTCGCGTTGGATGGATTCTTCCAGCGAGCCTGGCTTGGCCGGCTTCTCTTCGGGCTGGCTCGGCTCGGTGGCCGGGCTGACGGTGGTGTCGCCGCTGCCGCCGAGGATCTCCTGGTCGCGGCTCACGCCTGGCATGAAGTCGCCAGACAGGCTTACCAACTGGTCGCTGTCGTTGAAGAAGATGCTCATGCGCTCCTGCTGGCGCTGGCCGCCGCCGGGCTGCAGGCTGTAGAGGTAATCCCAGCGGTTGGTGTTGAAGGTGTCCTGGATCAGTGGATTGCCCATGATAAACCTTACTTGCCGGCGGGTCATTCCGGGGCGTAATTGGTCTATCATGTCTTGCGTAACGACATTGCCCTGCTGGATGTCGATTTTGTAAACCCCGGGAAACGAGCAACCGGCGAGTGCGAGCAGTCCCACGAAGGTGAGGCTGGTTAGCAAGAGCTTGGTGTTTTGCATCGGTGGGCGACTTCCACTATCTTGGCTGGACAACGTAAACCCCGATCATACCCGTATTAAGAGAAGCTGCGAAGCAGCATCGGCGAGAAAGCTGACCATGGTTGAAAATAGCGAATTGCGCAAAGCCGGTCTCAAGGTGACCCTGCCTCGAGTCAAGATTCTTCAGATGCTCGACTCCACCGAGCAGCGTCACATGAGCGCCGAGGATGTCTACAAGGCGCTGATGGAAGCTGGCGAGGACGTCGGTCTGGCGACCGTCTATCGCGTCCTGACCCAGTTCGAAGCGGCGGGTCTGGTGGTTCGCCATAACTTCGACGGCGGTCACGCGGTATTCGAGCTGGCTGATAGCGGCCACCACGACCATATGGTCAACGTGGATACCGGTGAAGTCATCGAGTTCGTGGATACCGAGATCGAGAAGCGCCAGAAACAGATCGTGACCGACCATGGTTACGAGTTGGTGGACCATAACCTGGTCCTGTATGTGCGCAAGAAAAAGTAACGATTTGTTCGTTATCTAAAGCAAAGGCGGCCTTCGGGTCGCCTTTGTGCTTTTGGGGTGCCAGCCGTCTTTGGGGCCGCTTCGTAGCCCCTGGCATTGAGCCCGTTTCGATTCAGGAACGCCGGGCGACAACTGTCAGGCCTTGCCAGACACCACCATCTTGCGCGCATGGGCCAGTGATTCCTTGGTCAGGTCGATGCCGCCGAGCATCCGCGCCACTTCCTCGACCCGCTCGCGTTTGCCCAGGTTGGCGACGGCGGTATGGGTGGTGTCGCTGTGGCGCACCTTGTGCACGAACAGGTGGCGATGCCCCTGGGCTGCCACCTGCGGCAGGTGGGTCACGGTCAGTACCTGGCCGCGCTCGCCCAGGCGTCGTAGCAACTGGCCGACGATTTCCGCGGTGGGGCCACCGATGCCCACGTCCACCTCGTCGAACACCAGGGTCGGGATGCGTGAGGTTTGCGCGGTGATCACCTGGATCGCCAGGCTGATACGTGACAGTTCGCCACCCGACGCCACCCTGGCCAGGCCCTTGAGCGGCTGGCCGGGGTTGGCGCTGACCAGCAGTTCGATCTGTTCCAGGCCATGGGGCGACAGTTCGCCCCCTTCGTTGGGCGTGAGTTCGATGCAGAAGCGCCCGCCGGGCATGCCCAGGCGCTGGATCTCCTGCTCGACGGCAGTGGCCAGTTGCCTGGCCGCTTGCTGGCGCAAGGCGCTCAGCTCGCCAGCCTTCTCCTGGTAGTGCTGGGCGTAGGCGGCCAGCTCCTCGCCCAGGCGTTCGATCGACTCGTCGCTGGCGTTCAGCCCTTCCAGCTCTTCCATCAGGCGCTGTTGCAGGTGCGGCAGCTCGGTCGGGTGCACGCGGTGCTTGCGCGCCAGGGTATAGATGGTGTCGAGCCGCTCCTCCAGGGCCTGCAGGCGCATGGGGTCGGCGTCGAAATGGTCGAGGAAACGGTTGAGCTCACCGACCGCTTCCTCGACCTGGATCTGCGCGCTGGCTATCAGGTTGACCGCCTCGCCCAGGGCCTTGGGCGCGTTGGCCACAGCGGTCAGGCGGTTGAGGCTGGCGGTCAGGGCGCTGAGCACGTTGCCCGAGTCGCTCTCGCTGCACTGGTCGATGACCTGGCGGCAGATGCCGAACAGCGCCTCGGCATTGGTCAGGTTCTTGTGCTCCTGCTCCAGCTGTTCCAGCTCGTTCTCGCCAAGGCCGAGGTTGTCCAGCTCTTCCAGCTGGTAGCTGAGCAGTTGGTGGCGGGCGCGCTGTTCGTCGCCGGAGTTGGACAGGCGCTCCAGTTCCTGGCGGGTCTGGCGCCAGCGCTGGGCGGCCAGGTGCACCTGGCGGGACAGGTCGATGGCGCCGGCGTACTCGTCCAGCAGGCGACGGTGAGTGTCGGTCTTGAGCAGTGACTGGTGCTCGTGCTGGCTGTGGATGTCGATCAGCAGTTCGCCAAGGGCCTTGAGGTCGCCGAGCGGGCAGGGTGTGCCGTTTATATAGCCGCGGCTGCGCCCTTCGGCGGTGATCACCCGGCGCAGGATGCAGGGGCCGTCGCTGTCCAGGTCGCGTTCGGCGAGCCAGGCCGTCGCCTCGGGGATGTCGACGAGATCGAAGGTGGCCAGGATGTCCGCCTTGCTCGCGCCAGGGCGCACCACGCCACTGTCGGCGCGGTCGCCGAGGGTCAGGCCCAGGGCATCGAGCATGATCGACTTGCCGGCGCCGGTTTCGCCGGTGATGACGGTCATGCCGCGGGCGAGTTCGAGGTCCAGGTGTTCGACGATGGCGTAGTTGTGGATGGACAGGTGCACCAGCATGAGGGCAGCTCCCGAAGCGTCATGTCTGGTTATTTATACAGTGTTTTTTGTCGGGCTGACAATGCCCGCTCGGAGAATGCGCGCGCGTGCGGAAAACCCGCCTGCCCCTTGAACCTGGTTTTTCCGACCCCATATAGCCGGCAGACAAGGCGAGCCTGGCTCGCATACCCGAAATTGCGGAGGAGAGACCCGATGGCTGACGAACAGCTGGATGAGAAGAACCTTAACGCCGAAGAGGCTGGTGCAGAGGATCTCGGTGCCCGCGTACAGGTGCTCGAGGAGCAGCTGGCCGCCGCCAAGGACCAGTCCCTGCGCGCCGCCGCCGACCTGCAGAACATCCGCCGCCGTGCCGAGCAGGATGTCGAGAAGGCTCACAAGTTCGCCCTGGAGAAGTTCGCCGGCGACCTGCTGCCGGTGATCGACAGCCTGGAGCGCGGCCTGGAGCTGTCCAGTGCCGACGACGAAACCATCAAGCCGATGCGCGAAGGCATCGAGCTGACCCTGAAGATGTTCCACGACACCCTCAAGCGCTACAACCTCGAGGCGGTCGACCCGCACGGCGAACCGTTCAACGCCGAGCACCACCAGGCCATGGCCATGGAAGAGAGCGCCGAGGTTGAGCCCAACAGCGTGCTCAAAGTGTTCCAGAAGGGCTACCTGCTCAACGGCCGCTTGCTGCGCCCCGCCATGGTGGTGGTCAGCAAGGCGCCAGCGGCTCCTCAGCCATCGATCGATGAAAAGGCTTGAAATCCTTCCGGGCATCCCCATCTAGGTGTCAAGCATTCAAGTATTACCGCAGTTGGCCAATGTAGTCGCTGCAACCTAATTCAAGCTTCGGGAGAGTTAACATGGGCAAAATCATCGGTATCGACCTGGGGACCACCAACTCGTGCGTCTCCATCCTGGAAAACGGTAACGTCAAAGTCATCGAGAACGCCGAAGGCGCGCGCACCACGCCGTCGATCGTCGCCTACGCCAACGATGGCGAGATCCTGGTCGGCCAGTCGGCCAAGCGCCAGGCCGTCACCAACCCGCACAACACCCTCTTCGCCGTGAAGCGCCTGATCGGCCGCCGTTTCGAAGAAGATGTCGTGCAGAAAGACATCAAGCTGGTTCCGTACAAGATCGTCAAGGCCAACAACGGTGACGCCTGGGTCGAGGCCAACGGCAAGGAAATGGCTCCGCCACAGATCAGCGCCGAAGTCCTGAAGAAAATGAAGAAAACCGCCGAAGACTACCTCGGCGAGCCAGTCACCGAGGCGGTCATCACCGTACCAGCCTACTTCAACGACAGCCAGCGCCAGGCCACGAAGGATGCCGGTCGCATCGCCGGCCTGGACGTCAAGCGCATCATCAACGAGCCGACCGCTGCTGCACTGGCCTACGGCATGGACAAGGCCAAGGGCGACCACACCGTCATCGTCTATGACCTCGGTGGTGGTACCTTCGACGTTTCGGTCATCGAAATCGCCGAAGTCGACGGTGAGCACCAGTTCGAAGTACTGGCCACCAACGGCGACACCTTCCTGGGTGGCGAAGACTTCGACATGCGCCTGATCGACTACCTCGTCGACGAGTTCAAGAAAGAGTCCGGCATGGACCTGAAGAACGATCCGCTGGCCCTGCAGCGTCTGAAGGAAGCCGCTGAAAAGGCCAAGATCGAGCTGTCTTCCGCTCAGTCGACCGATGTCAACCTGCCGTACATCACCGCAGACGCGACCGGTCCTAAGCACCTGAACGTGAAGATCTCCCGCGCCAAGCTGGAGTCGTTGGTCGAAGACCTGGTCAACCGTACCATCGAGCCTTGCCGCATCGCCCTGAAGGACGCCGGCATCGACGCCAGCAAGATCCACGACGTGATCCTGGTCGGCGGCCAGACCCGTATGCCGCTGGTGCAGAAAGCCGTTGCCGACTTCTTCGGCAAGGAAGCGCGCAAGGACGTCAACCCGGACGAAGCGGTCGCCATGGGTGCCGCCATCCAGGGCGCGGTCCTGGCCGGTGACGTGAAGGACGTGCTGCTGCTGGACGTCAGCCCGCTGACCCTGGGTATCGAGACCATGGGTGGCGTGATGACCCCGCTGATCGAGAAGAACACCACCATCCCGACCAAGAAGTCGCAGGTGTTCTCCACTGCCGACGACAACCAGAGCGCCGTGACCATCCACGTGCTGCAGGGCGAGCGTAAGCAGGCCGCGCAGAACAAGTCGCTGGGCAAGTTCGACCTGGCCGACATTCCGCCGGCACCGCGTGGCGTTCCGCAGATCGAAGTGACCTTCGACATCGATGCCAACGGCATCCTGCACGTCGGCGCGAAGGACAAGGCCACCGGCAAGACCCAGTCGATCGTGATCAAGGCCAACTCCGGCCTGTCCGACGAGGAAATCGAGCGCATGGTGCGTGACGCCGAGGCCAACGCCGAGGAAGACCGCAAGTTCGAGGAGCTGGCCGCCGCCCGCAACCAGGGTGACGCGCTGGTCCACTCGACTCGCAAGATGGTCGCCGACGCCGGCGACAAGGTGACCGCCGAGGAGAAGACCGCGATCGAAGCTGCCGTGGTGGCCCTGGAAGCGGCCATCAAGGGCGACGACAAGGCTGCCATCGACGCCAAGGTCGAGGAGCTGTCCAAGGTCTCCGCGCCGGTTGCCCAGAAGATGTACGCCGAGCAGCAAGCCCAGCAGCCGCAGGGTGACGCCCAGCAGGCCGAACCGGAAGCCAAGCACGACGACGTGGTTGACGCCGAGTTCGAGGAAGTGAAAGACAACAAGCAGTAATCCCTGCACGTTGTCGGCCAGCCCAGCGCCGTTTGGCGTTGGGCTGGTAGGATGTCGCCGCGCGGGGGCTTGCTCCCGCGTTGGCGTGTCTGGAATACGGGAATTTTTACGGCATCTGTCAGGGCGCATTCGTGTGTGGCGGCAGGTGCTGACGGCAAGGCGCATAAGGCGCAGAGGTATGCCGAACGCCCTCAAGAGTGCAAATGACCTATGGCAAAGCGTGATTATTATGAGGTCCTGGGTGTCGAGCGTGGCGCCGGCGAAGGGGATCTCAAGAAGGCCTATCGCCGCCTGGCGATGAAGTACCACCCGGACCGCAATCCGGGCGACAAGGCGTCGGAAGAGAAATTCAAGGAGGCCAACGAGGCCTACGAAGTGCTGTCCGACGCGAGCAAGCGTGCCGCCTACGACCAGTACGGCCATGCCGGCGTCGACCCGAGCATGGGTGGCGGTGGAGCAGGCTTCGGTGGTGCCAACTTCTCCGACATCTTCGGTGACGTCTTCAGCGACTTCTTCGGCGGTGGCCGTGGTGGTTCGCGCGGTGGTGCCCAGCGTGGCAGTGACCTGCGCTATACCCTCGAGCTGAACCTCGAGGAAGCGGTGCGGGGCACCACGGTCAACATCCGTGTGCCGACGCTGGTCAACTGCAAGCCTTGCGACGGCTCCGGCGCGAAGAAGGGCTCCACCCCGGCCACTTGCCCGACCTGCGGCGGCATCGGCCAGGTGCGCATGCAGCAGGGCTTCTTCTCGGTGCAGCAGACCTGCCCGCGCTGCCATGGTCAAGGCAAGATCATCACCGACCCTTGCAGCGCCTGCCATGGCGAAGGCCGGGTCGAGGAATACAAGACCCTGTCGGTCAAGGTGCCGGCCGGTGTCGATACCGGTGACCGCATCCGCCTGTCCGGCGAGGGCGAGGCGGGTACCCACGGCGGCCCGACCGGCGACCTGTACGTGGTCATCAATGTGCGCGAGCACCCGATCTTCCAGCGCGACGGCAAGCACCTGTACTGCGAAGTGCCGATCAGCTATACCGACGCTGCCCTGGGTGGCGAGCTGGAAGTGCCGACCCTCGATGGTCGGGTCAAGCTGAAGATCCCGGAAGGCACCCAGACCGGCAAGCAGTTCCGCCTGCGCGGCAAGGGCGTGGCGCCGGTGCGCGGTGGTGCGGCTGGCGACCTGCTGTGCCGCGTGGCCGTGGAAACCCCGGTCAACCTCAGTCGTCGCCAGCGCGAACTGCTCGAGGAGCTGCGTGACTCGCTGCAGGGCGACAGCTCCCATTCGCCCAAGGCCAACGGTTGGTTCGAAGGCGTGAAGCGCTTCTTCGGCGATCTCTGACAAGGAACAGGCTATGCGACGTATTGCGGTAATGGGCGCGGCAGGGCGCATGGGCAAGACCCTCGTCGAGGCTGTGCAGCAACAGGCGCCCCAGGCGGGCCTGACGGCGGCGATCGACCGTCCCGACAGCACCCTGGTCGGTGCCGACGCCGGCGAACTGGCGGCGCTGGGGCGGATCGGCGTGCCGATCTGCGACGACCTGGCGAAGGTGGCGGACGAGTTCGACGTGCTGATCGATTTCACCCATCCTTCGGTGACCCTGAAGAACCTGGCGTTCTGCCGCAAGGCGGGCAAGGCCATGGTCATCGGCACCACTGGTTTCACTCCGGAGGAGAAGGAGCAGTTGGTCGAGGCGGGCAAGGAAATCCCGATCGTCTTCGCCGCCAACTTCAGCGTTGGCGTCAACCTGTGCCTGAAGCTGCTGGATACCGCGGCGCGGGTGCTGGGCGACGAGGTGGACATCGAGATCATCGAGGCGCACCACCGGCACAAGGTCGATGCGCCGTCGGGCACCGCGCTGCGCATGGGCGAGGTCGTGGCCCAGGCGCTGGGGCGCGACCTGCGCGAAGTGGCCGTCTATGGTCGTGAGGGCCAGACCGGTGCCCGCGACCGGCAGACCATCGGTTTCGCCACCGTGCGTGCTGGCGACGTGGTGGGCGATCACACCGTGCTGTTCGCCGCCGAGGGCGAGCGCGTGGAGATCACCCACAAGGCCTCCAGCCGCATGACCTTCGCCAAGGGCGCGGTGCGTGCCGCGTTGTGGCTGGAAGGACGCGAGCCGGGGCTGTACGACATGCAGGATGTGCTGGAGCTGCGTTGATCTGGTCGATGTAGGTGCCATTTGGGCTGCTGTGCAGCCCCAAATGGCACCTGCGGATCCCCTGTCGCAATCCTGTGTTTTAGAGGCACATGTGCGGTAGACCGAAAACGCCATTTCCTGTAAGCTACAGCTTTAGTGTGTCCACTAAAAGCGCGCAGACAAATTCAGCATAGAAGCGGGGTGACGTGTCCATACGTCATTCCGCTTTTTTGCAACCTGCGATCGCCCTTTCAGGCTTGATTTACGGGAGGTCTTCTTGACTAAGCCAGCCATACTCGCCCTTGCCGATGGCAGCATTTTTCGCGGTGAAGCCATCGGAGCCGACGGTCAGACCGTTGGTGAGGTGGTGTTCAACACCGCAATGACCGGCTACCAGGAAATCCTCACAGACCCTTCCTACGCCCAGCAAATCGTTACCCTGACTTACCCGCACATCGGCAACACCGGCACCACCGCCGAAGACGCCGAGTCCAACCGTGTCTGGTCTGCCGGCCTGGTCATCCGCGACCTGCCGCTGCTGGCCAGCAACTGGCGCAACACCCAGTCGCTGCCTGAGTACCTCAAGGCCAACAATGTCGTGGCGATCGCCGGCATCGACACCCGCCGCCTGACCCGCATCCTGCGTGAGAAGGGCGCGCAGAACGGCTGCATCCTGGCCGGTGACGACATCGGCGAAGAAGCCGCCATCGCCGCCGCCCGTGCCTTCCCAGGCCTCAAGGGCATGGACCTGGCCAAGGAAGTCAGCACCAAGGAGCGCTACGAGTGGCGTTCCAGCGTGTGGAACCTGGCTACCGACAGCCATCCGACCCTGGACGCCGCCGAGCTGCCGTACCACGTGGTCGCCTACGACTACGGCGTCAAGCTGAACATCCTGCGCATGCTGGTCGCCCGCGGCTGCCGCCTGACCGTGGTCCCGGCACAGACGCCAGCCAGCGAAGTCCTGGCGCTCAACCCCGATGGCGTGTTCCTCTCCAACGGCCCTGGCGACCCCGAGCCGTGCGACTACGCGATCCAGGCGATCAAGGACATCCTCGAGACCGATATCCCGGTCTTCGGCATCTGCCTCGGCCACCAACTGCTGGCCCTGGCCTCCGGCGCCAAGACCATGAAGATGGGCCACGGCCACCACGGTGCCAACCACCCGGTCCAGGACCTGGACAGCGGCGTGGTCATGATCACCAGCCAGAACCACGGCTTCGCCGTCGACGAGGCCACCCTGCCGGGCAATGTCCGCGCCATCCACAAGTCGCTGTTCGACGGTACCCTGCAGGGCATCGAGCGCACCGACAAGAGCGCGTTCAGCTTCCAGGGCCACCCTGAAGCGAGCCCAGGCCCGACCGACGTCGCGCCACTGTTCGATCGTTTCATCGATGCCATGGCCAAGCGCCGCTGAGCATCCTGCATCGAGGCCCCGGACCGGCCTGCGCCGCGTCCGGAAGCGCCTGACCCAGATTGTTCAAGACGGCTTGCCGACTGACCCGCGGATTTGAGTGACAACCCATGCCAAAACGTACAGACATCAAAAGCATCCTGATTCTCGGCGCTGGCCCGATCGTGATCGGCCAGGCCTGCGAATTCGACTACTCCGGCGCCCAGGCGTGCAAGGCCCTGCGCGAGGAAGGTTTCCGCGTCATCCTGGTGAACTCCAACCCGGCCACCATCATGACCGACCCGGCCATGGCCGATGCCACCTACATCGAGCCGATCAAGTGGCAGTCGGTGGCCAAGATCATCGAGAAGGAGCGCCCTGACGCGCTGCTGCCGACCATGGGCGGCCAGACCGCACTGAACTGCGCCCTGGACCTCGAGCGCCACGGCGTGCTGGAGAAGTTCGGCGTGGAAATGATCGGCGCCAACGCCGACACCATCGACAAGGCCGAGGACCGTTCGCGCTTCGACCAGGCGATGAAGGCCATCGGCCTGGAGTGCCCGCGCTCCGGTATCGCCCACAGCATGGAAGAAGCCAACGCGGTGCTCGAGCGCCTGGGCTTCCCGTGCATCATCCGTCCGTCCTTCACCATGGGCGGCACCGGTGGCGGTATCGCCTACAACCGTGAAGAGTTCGAAGAGATCTGCGCCCGCGGCCTGGACCTGTCGCCGACCAAGGAGCTGCTGATCGACGAATCGCTGATCGGCTGGAAGGAATACGAGATGGAGGTTGTCCGCGACAAGAAGGACAACTGCATCATCGTCTGCTCCATCGAGAACTTCGACCCGATGGGCGTGCACACCGGCGACTCGATCACCGTCGCCCCGGCGCAGACCCTGACCGACAAGGAATACCAGATCATGCGCAACGCCTCCCTGGCGGTGCTGCGTGAGATCGGCGTGGAAACCGGCGGTTCCAACGTCCAGTTCGGCATCTGCCCGAACACCGGCCGCATGGTCGTGATCGAGATGAACCCGCGCGTGTCGCGTTCCTCGGCCCTGGCTTCCAAGGCCACCGGCTTCCCGATCGCCAAGATCGCCGCCAAGCTGGCAGTCGGCTACACCCTGGACGAGCTGCAGAACGACATCACCGGCGGTCGCACCCCGGCGTCGTTCGAGCCCTCGATCGACTACGTCGTCACCAAGCTGCCGCGCTTCGCCTTCGAGAAATTCCCGAAAGCCGACGCCCGCCTGACCACCCAGATGAAGTCCGTGGGTGAAGTCATGGCCATCGGCCGTACCTTCCAGGAGTCGATGCACAAGGCCCTGCGTGGCCTGGAAGTCGGCGCCTGCGGCCTGGATCCGAAGGTCGAGCTGGGCAACCCGGACCTGACCAACATCCTCAAGCGCGAACTGACCGTGCCGGGCGCCGAGCGCATCTGGTACGTCGCCGATGCCTTCCGTGCCGGCATGAGCCGCGACGAGATCTTCGCCCTGACCAAGATCGACCACTGGTTCCTGGTGCAGATCGAGGACCTGATCAAGGAAGAAGAGAAGGTCAAGACCCTGGGCCTGGCCAACGTCGACGCTGCGCTGATGCGCCGCCTCAAGCGCAAGGGCTTCTCCGACCAGCGCCTGGCCAAGCTGCTGGGCGTCACTGACAAGACCCTGCGCCGCCATCGCCACAAGCTGGAAGTCTTCCCGGTCTACAAGCGCGTCGACACCTGCGCCGCCGAGTTCGCCACCGACACCGCCTACCTGTACTCCACCTACGAGGAAGAGTGCGAGGCCAACCCCTCGACCCGCGACAAGATCATGATCCTCGGCGGTGGCCCGAACCGCATCGGCCAGGGTATCGAGTTCGACTACTGCTGCGTGCACGCGGCCCTGGCGCTGCGTGAAGACGGCTACGAGACCATCATGGTCAACTGCAACCCGGAAACCGTCTCCACCGACTACGACACCTCCGATCGCCTGTACTTCGAACCGCTGACCCTGGAAGACGTCCTGGAGATCTGCCGTGTCGAGAAGCCCAAGGGTGTGATCGTCCACTACGGCGGCCAGACCCCGCTGAAACTGGCCCGTGCCCTGGAAGAGGCCGGTGTGCCGATCATTGGCACCAGCCCGGACGCCATCGACCGCGCCGAAGACCGCGAGCGCTTCCAGCAGATGGTCCAGCGCCTGAACCTGCGCCAGCCGCCGAACGCCACCGTGCGCAGCGAAGACGAGGCGATTCGCGCCGCTGCCGAGATCGGTTACCCGCTGGTCGTGCGTCCGTCCTACGTCCTGGGCGGCCGTGCCATGGAAATCGTCTACGAGCCCGAAGAGCTCAAGCGCTACCTGCGCGAAGCGGTCCAGGTGTCCAACGACAGCCCGGTCCTGCTCGACCACTTCCTCAACTGCGCCATCGAGATGGACGTGGACGCGGTCTGCGACGGCACCGACGTGGTGATCGGCGCGATCATGCAGCACATCGAGCAGGCCGGTGTTCACTCCGGTGACTCGGCGTGCTCGCTGCCGCCGTACTCGCTGCCGGCCCACGTGCAGGACGAAGTCCGCGAGCAGGTGCGCAAGATGGCCCTGGAACTGGGCGTGGTCGGCCTGATGAACGTGCAGCTGGCCCTGCAGGGCGACAAGATCTACGTGATCGAAGTCAACCCGCGCGCCTCGCGTACCGTGCCATTCGTCTCCAAGTGCATCGGCACTTCCCTGGCGATGATCGCGGCCCGTGTCATGGCTGGCAAATCGCTGAAAGAGCTGGGCTTCACCCAGGAAATCATCCCGAACTTCTACAGCGTCAAGGAAGCGGTCTTCCCGTTCGCCAAGTTCCCAGGTGTTGACCCGATCCTCGGCCCTGAGATGAAATCCACCGGTGAAGTCATGGGTGTCGGCGACAGCTTCGGCGAAGCCTTCGCCAAGGCCCAGATGGGCGCCAGCGAAGTGCTGCCAAGCGGCGGTACCGCCTTCATCAGCGTGCGCGACGACGACAAGCCGCAGGTGGCGGGTGTCGCCCGCGACCTGATCGCCCTGGGCTTCGAAGTGGTCGCAACCGCGGGCACCGCCAAGGTCATCGAGGCGGCTGGCCTGAAGGTGCGCCGTGTGAACAAGGTGACCGAAGGTCGCCCGCATGTGGTCGACATGATCAAGAACGACGAAGTCTCGCTGATCATCAACACCACCGAGGGCCGTCAGTCGATCGCCGACTCTTATTCGATTCGTCGCAATGCGCTGCAGCACAAGATCTACTGCACGACCACCATTGCGGCAGGTGAGGCCATCTGCGAAGCGCTCAAGTTCGGTCCCGAGAAGACCGTCCGTCGCTTGCAGGATCTGCATGCAGGATTGAAAGCATGAGCATTACCAAATACCCGATGACCGTCCAGGGCGCTCGCGCCCTGGAAGAGGAACTGACCTTCCTGAGCAAGACCGAGCGTCCGCGCCTGAGCCAGGCGATCGGCGAGGCCCGTGAGCTGGGCGATCTCAAGGAGAACGCCGAATACCATGCCGCCCGCGAGGAGCAGGGCATGGTCGAGGCCCGTATCCGTGATATCGAAGGTCGCCTGCAGAACTCGGTGGTGATCGATGTCACCACCATTCCTCACTCTGGCAAGGTGATCTTCGGCACCACCGTCGACCTGGCCAACACCGAAACCGACGAGCAGGTGAGCTACCAGATCGTCGGCGAGGACGAGGCAGACATCAAGAAAGGCAAGCTCTCGCACAGTGCGCCGATCGCCCGCGCCATCATCGGCAAGGAAGAAGGTGACATCGTCGTCGTCAAGACGCCAAGCGGCACGGTCGAGTACGAGATTGTCGAAGTCAAGCACCTCTGACCGGCACCAGCGGGCGCCATCCCTTGAAGGGATCCTCTGGCAACTGGCCCAGGTCTTCTGGGTCGGTGGCCTGTGGGTGTTCCATGTGGGGCTGGTGCCTGCGCTCAAGGTCAGTGGCCTGGCGCCCCTGCTGGTGCAGGACGTGGCCGCGCAGATCGACCGTTGGTTGATCGGCGTGGCTTTGCTCGGCTTGATGACCCAGCTGGCGGTGCTGGCGAGGGTGGATGGCCTGGCGGCCTGGTGGCGGCAGTTCCGTGGCCAGATGCTGCTGCTGGGCTTCGGTGCCTGCGTCAGCTACTACACGTTGCGCTACGGGATATCCGTGGGCGAGCGCTGGCAGATGTTCTGTTTCCTGGTGCTGGGCTTTTCCGGCATCGTGCTGGTCGCCCAGCCGGTCCCGGTCAGGGCGCGCCAGCCGCGCCGCTGACCGGAGCCACCGTCACTTGTAGCGGTGGATGTTGGACAGCTGCTTGTTCGGCTGCGGGTTCCTGCGGTAGATCAGCGCCATCTTGCCGATGGTCTGCACCAGCTCCGCGCGGCCGGCCTTGCACAGCTCGTCGATGACCGCCCGGCGTTCCTCGCGGTCTTCCAGCTTGACCTGGACCTTGATCAGTTCATGATCGGCCAGGGCGCGTTCCAGTTCGGCCAGGACGCCTTCGCTCAGGCCGTTGCCGGCGACCATCAACACCGGTTTCAAGTCATGGCCAATGGACTTGTACTGTTTCTTCTGCTCGTTATTGAGCGGCATAATCTGACCCTTTTCGTCTGATTCTGTAAAATTGGCGGCCATTTTACCCGAGGGCCCGTGGCTCCGCCCAGTCAATCACGACGCTTATCATCGAGGTGCCCCGTGGCGCAGCGTTCCAAGAGCAGCCATAACTGGCTGAGAGAGCATTTCAACGATCCTTTCGTCAAACAGGCGCAGAAGGATGGCTACCGCTCGCGTGCGAGCTACAAACTGCTGGAGATCCAGGAGAAGGACAAGCTGATCCGCCCGGGCATGAGCGTGATCGACCTGGGCGCGGCGCCCGGGGGCTGGTCGCAGGTGACCAGTCGTCTGATCGGCGGCCAGGGTCGGCTGATCGCCTCGGACATCCTGGAAATGGATGCGATCCCCGACGTGACTTTCATTCAGGGCGATTTCACCCAGGACGAGGTGCTCGAGCGCATCCTCGCGGCGGTCGGCGATTCGCACGTAGACCTTGTGATTTCCGACATGGCCCCCAATATGAGTGGTACGCCCGCCGTGGACATGCCGCGGGCCATGTTCCTCTGCGAACTGGCCCTGGACCTGGCCACCCGCGTGCTGCGCCCGGGAGGGGACTTCCTGATCAAGATCTTCCAGGGTGAAGGTTTCGACCAGTACCTCAAGGATGTACGCGGCAAGTTCGACAAGGTGCAGATGCGCAAGCCGTCGTCTTCCCGCGATCGTTCCCGCGAACAGTACCTGCTGGGCCGGGGCTTCAAAGGCGGGTGAGCGGCGTGTTGCGGGGTGGTCGATAGTTATTTCCAATCGGCGGTTCCGTCAGGATCGTCCGAACTTCGTGTAGTCTAGCTTTCATAAAGGGTTACAGACGGCGCCTGCGGATGCGTAGGTAATGTAGTAAGTTAGGGCGGTGAATATCATGCGAGGCACGGCAGCGTCGTGCGCCGGCCTCAGAGGGTAGCTAATTGAACGACATGGCAAAGAATCTGATCCTGTGGTTGATCATCGCGGCTGTCCTCGTGACGGTGATGAACAACTTCTCCAGCCCTAACGAGCCACAGACCCTCAACTATTCCGACTTCATCCAGCAGGTCAAGGACGGTAAGGTCGAGCGTGTGACCGTCGACGGCTACGTCATCACCGGCAAGCGCACCGATGGCGACAACTTCAAGACCGTTCGTCCGGCCATCACCGACAACGGCCTGATCGGCGACCTGGTCGACAACCACGTGGTGATCGAAGGCAAGCAGCCCGAGCAGCAGAGCATCTGGACACAGTTGCTGGTGGCCAGCTTCCCGATCCTGGTGATCATCGCCGTGTTCATGTTCTTCATGCGCCAGATGCAGGGCGGTGCGGGCGGCAAGGGCGGCCCGATGAGCTTCGGCAAGAGCAAGGCGCGCCTGCTTTCCGAAGACCAGGTCAAGACCACCCTGGCCGACGTCGCGGGCTGCGACGAGGCCAAGGAAGAAGTGGGCGAGCTGGTCGAGTTCCTGCGTGATCCGGGCAAGTTCCAGCGCCTGGGTGGCCGTATCCCCCGGGGCGTGCTGATGGTCGGCCCACCCGGTACCGGTAAGACCCTCCTGGCCAAGGCCATCGCTGGCGAGGCCAAGGTGCCGTTCTTCACCATCTCCGGTTCGGACTTCGTCGAGATGTTCGTCGGTGTGGGCGCCAGCCGTGTCCGCGACATGTTCGAGCAGGCGAAGAAACACGCCCCGTGCATCATCTTCATCGACGAGATCGACGCCGTCGGTCGCCATCGTGGCGCCGGCATGGGCGGTGGTCACGACGAGCGCGAGCAGACCCTCAACCAGTTGCTGGTGGAGATGGACGGCTTCGAGATGAACGACGGTATCATCGTCATCGCTGCCACCAACCGTCCCGACGTGCTCGACCCGGCGCTGCTGCGTCCGGGCCGTTTCGACCGCCAGGTGGTGGTCGGCCTGCCGGACATCCGTGGTCGCGAGCAGATCCTCAAGGTGCACATGCGCAAGGTCCCGGTTGGCGAGAACGTCAACCCGGCGGTCATCGCCCGTGGTACCCCCGGCTTCTCCGGTGCCGACCTGGCCAACCTGGTCAACGAGGCCTCGCTGTTCGCTGCCCGTTCCAGCAAGCGCCTGGTGGAAATGAAGGAGTTCGAGCTGGCCAAGGACAAGATCATGATGGGCGCCGAGCGCAAGACCATGGTCATGTCCGAGAAAGAAAAGCAGAACACCGCCTATCACGAGGCTGGCCATGCCATCGTCGGCCGTATCGTCCCCGAGCATGATCCGGTCTACAAGGTGTCGATCATCCCGCGTGGCCGGGCGCTGGGCGTGACCATGTTCCTGCCCGAGGAAGACCGCTACAGCCTGTCCAAGCGTGCGCTGATCAGCCAGATCTGCTCGCTGTACGGCGGCCGTATCGCCGAGGAGATGACCCTGGGCTTCGACGGTGTCACCACCGGCGCCTCCAACGACATCATGCGCGCCAGCCAGATCGCGCGGAACATGGTGACCAAGTGGGGCCTGTCCGAGAAACTCGGCCCGCTGATGTACGCCGAAGAGGAGGGCGAGGTGTTCCTCGGTCGCAGCGCGGCGAGCCAGCATGCCAGCGTATCGGGCGAGACCGCCAAGCTGATCGACTCCGAGGTGCGCAGCATCATCGATCACTGCTATGCCACGGCCAAGCAGATCCTCACCGAGAACCGCGACAAGCTGGACGCCATGGCCGAGGCCTTGATGAAGTACGAAACCATCGATGCCGACCAGATCGACGACATCATGGCCGGCCGCACGCCACGCGAGCCACGCGACTGGGACAACGATGCCGGCACCTCCGGCAACCAGGCCTCCCAGGGCGATCGTCCGGAGTCGCCGATCGGCGGTCCAGCGGCTCAACACTAAGGGCATCTATGACCTCACAGCAGTACCCGACCCGGTTGCCTTGCGGCAACCGGGTTCTTGATTTGTCCCGTACCCATGTCATGGGTATCCTCAACATCACCCCCGATTCCTTCTCCGATGGCGGGCGCTTCAGCCAGCGCGACGAGGCCCTGCGCCACGCCGAGGCGATGGTGGCGGCCGGCGCGACGCTGATCGACGTCGGCGGCGAGTCCACCCGTCCGGGCGCCCGGGCGGTGTCTCCCACCGAAGAGCTGGAGCGTGTGGCGCCCATCGTCGAGGCGATCGCCAGCCGGCTCGACGTGATCATCTCGGTCGATACCTCCACGCCCGCGGTCATGCGCGAGTCGGCGCGGCTGGGGGCTGGCCTGATCAACGACGTGCGAGCCCTGGAGCGCGATGGTGCGCTCGACGCCGCCGCCGATACCGGCCTGCCGGTGTGCCTGATGCACATGCGTGGCGAGCCGGGCACCATGCAGGACAATCCGCATTACGACGACGTGACCGCCGACGTGACGCGCTATCTTGAAGAGCGTATGGCCGTGTGCGCGGCGGCTGGCATCGACGCCGGGAAGATCATCCTCGACCCGGGGTTCGGTTTCGCCAAGACGCTCGATCACAACCTGAGCCTGTTCAAGCACATGGAAGCGCTCTACCGCCTGGGTCGCCCCCTGCTGGTGGGTGTCTCGCGCAAGAGCATGATCGGCCTGACGCTCGATCGCCCGGTCGGCGAACGCCTCTATGGCAGCCTGGCGCTGGCGGCATTGGCCATGACCAAGGGTGCCAGCATCCTGCGTGTGCACGATGTGGCCGAGACCGTCGACGTGGTGCGCATGATCGCCGCGGTGCAGAACGCCGAATAAGAACATTGGAGTCCCTATGAGCAGAAAATACTTTGGTACCGACGGTATCCGTGGCCGCGTCGGCGAATACCCCATCACCCCCGACTTCATGCTGAAGCTTGGCTGGGCCGCCGGCATGGCGTTCCGCAAGCAGGGCAACTGCCGCGTGCTGGTGGGCAAGGACACGCGGATCTCTGGCTACATGTTCGAGTCCGCGCTCGAGGCCGGGCTTTCCGCGGCCGGCGCCGACGTACTGCTGCTCGGGCCGATGCCGACCCCGGCCATCGCCTACCTGACGCGTACCTTCCACGCCGAGGCGGGCATCGT
Organism: Pseudomonas sp. I2; assembly: GCF_040984075.1. Lineage (NCBI taxonomy): Bacteria > Pseudomonadati > Pseudomonadota > Gammaproteobacteria > Pseudomonadales > Pseudomonadaceae > Pseudomonas > Pseudomonas sp. I2. Next base: position 25,380 of record NZ_JBCGFQ010000013.1, on the reverse strand, counting down.
CATCAGTGCGTCGCACAACCCGCACGACGACAATGGCATCAAGTTCTTCTCCGGGCAGGGCACCAAGCTGCCGGATGAGGTGGAGCTGATGATCGAGGAGTTGCTCGACCAGCCGATGAACGTGGTGGAATCGGGCAAGCTGGGCAAGGTTTCGCGCATCAACGACGCGGCTGGCCGCTACATCGAGTTCTGCAAGAGCAGCGTGCCGACCAGCACCAGCTTCGAAGGGCTCAAGCTGGTGATCGATTGCGCCCACGGTGCGACCTACAAGGTGGCCCCGAGCGTGTTCCGCGAGCTGGGCGCCGACGTCACCGTGCTGCATGCCGAGCCCGATGGCCTGAACATCAACGAAAAATGCGGCTCCACCCATATCGAGTCGTTGCAGGCCGCCGTGTTGGTGGGGCATGCCGACCTGGGGATCGCCTTCGACGGCGATGGCGACCGGGTGCTGATGGTCGATCACACCGGTGCCATCGTCGACGGTGACGAACTGCTGTTCATCATCGCCCGCGACTTGCAGGAGCGCGGCAAGCTGCAGGGCGGGGTGGTGGGCACCCTGATGAGCAACCTGGGCCTGGAGCTGGCGCTCAAGGAGCTGGGCATCCCGTTCGCCCGGGCCAAGGTCGGCGACCGCTATGTCATGGCCGAGCTGCTCGAGCGCGACTGGCAGCTCGGTGGCGAGAACTCCGGGCACCTGGTGTGCTGCAACCACACCACGACCGGCGACGCCATCATCGCGGCCCTGCAAGTGCTCATGGCGCTCAAGCGCCGTGGCGAGAACCTGGCCCAGGCGCGCCAAGCCATCCGCAAGTGCCCGCAGGTGCTGATCAACGTGCGCTTCGGTGCCAGCAAGGTCGATCCGCTGGAAAGCCCCGAGGTGAAGGAGGCCAGTGCCAAGGTCACCGAGGCCATGGCGGGGCGTGGCCGGGTCCTGCTGCGCAAGTCCGGCACCGAGCCGCTGGTGCGTGTGATGGTCGAAGGCGACGACGAAAACCAGGTCCGCGGCCATGCCGAAGCCCTGGCCAAGCTGGTCGCCGAAGTTTGTGCCTGAAAGACGCTTGCCAGCGCAGTTCGGGTTGGGTAAGATCTGCGCCCACTTTGACCGACGAGGTAAAGCATGCGTCGCCCCATGGTAGCTGGTAACTGGAAGATGCACGGTACCCGCGCCAGCGTCGCTGAGCTTATCCGGGGCTTGAGCAATCTGGCCCTGCCGAGCGGTGTGGAGGTCGCGGTGTTTCCGCCGGCCCTGTTCATCAATCAGGTGATTGATGGCCTGGAAGGCAAGGGGATCACCGTTGGAGCCCAGAATTCTGCGGTACAGCCCGAACAGGGCGCGCTGACCGGCGAAATCGCCCCGAGTCAGCTGGCTGAAGCGGGTTGCAGGCTGGTATTGGTCGGGCATTCGGAGCGTCGCCAGATCGTTGGCGAGAACGACGACGTGCTCAACCGCAAGTTTGCAGCCGCCCAGGCAAGTGGTTTGAAGCCCGTGCTCTGTGTAGGGGAAACCCTCGAGGAGCGCGAGGCCGGTAAGACGCTCGAAGTCGTGGGGCGTCAACTGAGCAGTATCATCGATGCGTTCGGTGTTACGGCTTTTGCCGATGCGGTAATCGCCTATGAGCCCGTTTGGGCCATCGGTACGGGTCTGACGGCCTCGCCCCAGCAAGCCCAGGATGTGCATGCCGCCATCCGAGCCCAGCTGGCGGCGCAGGACGCCGAAGTTGCCGCGAAAGTGCAGCTTCTGTACGGCGGCAGCGTGAAGGCGGCCAATGCGGCCGAACTGTTCGGCATGCCGGATATCGATGGGGGGCTCATTGGTGGAGCGTCCCTGAACGCAGACGAATTCGGTGCAATTTGTCGCGCCGCAGGAAACTGAACAAATGCTGGAAACAGTCGTAGTTGTTTTTCATCTGTTGGCTGCACTGGCAGTGGTCGTGCTGGTATTGCTGCAACAGGGTAAAGGTGCGGAAGCAGGTGCATCTTTCGGCGCAGGTGCTTCAAATACTGTGTTTGGAAGCCAAGGTTCCGCTACCTTTTTGAGTAAAGTTACTGCTATACTTGCTGCCACTTTCTTTTTGACTGCTCTTGGGTTAGGATACTTCGCTAAAGAGAAAGCTCATCAGCTGACTCAAGCAGGTCTGCCAGATCCAGCAGTACTGGAAGTCAAAGAGCAGAAGCCGGCAGTAAATGATGATGTACCGGTGCTCCAGGAGCAGAAGAGCGAAACCACCAACACTGGTGATGTACCTCCTCCAACCGAAGAGCAGAAGTAACGGGTTTCAAGTAGTAGTATTGCCGAGGTGGTGGAATTGGTAGACACGCAACCTTGAGGTGGTTGTGCCCATAGGGTGTAGGGGTTCGAGTCCCCTTCTCGGTACCAATTGAAGCATGAGAGCCCGCTTTAGCGGGCTTTCTTGCAGGTGGAGGTCGGATTGACCCTGTAGAGGGTTCGGTCTTATACTTTCGCCCCAGCTTTGACGCGGGGTGGAGCAGCTTGGTAGCTCGTCGGGCTCATAACCCGAAGGTCGTTGGTTCAAATCCAGCCCCCGCAACCAGCCATAGCGGAGCCCCTTTTCAGGGGCTTTTTGCTAGCTGGACAGTTCTTCGCGTCGTTGTCCAACGGCGTTTTCAGGGATGGGCGCTTTGCCCATTTTTTATTTGCACAGCATGCACGAGGGGGTTCAGGTGTCGAGCAAGCTAGAACAGTTGCAGGCCTTGTTGGCCCCGGTTGTCGAGGGTCTTGGCTACGAATGCTGGGGGATCGAGTTCATCTCCCAGGGCAAGCATTCGGTCCTGCGTATCTACATCGACAAGGAAGGCGGTGTCCTGGTGGACGACTGCGAAGTGGTCAGCCGTCAGGCCAGTGGCGTTCTCGACGTGGAAGACCCGATCAGTACCGAATATACCCTCGAGGTGTCCTCTCCAGGCATGGATCGCCCGCTGTTCACCCTTGAACAGTTTGCCAAGCATGCCGGCGAACAAGTGAAGATCAAGCTGCGTACGCCCTTCGAAGGTCGTCGTAACTTCCAGGGCCTTCTCCGCGGCGTGGAGGACCAGGACGTGGTGGTCCAGGTGGACACACATGAGTTCCTGTTGCCGATCGACTCGATCGACAAGGCCAATATTATTCCCAGTTTTGACTGAGACGTGCCGGGCCCGGCGGACTATCCGGGCCCAATGGCTTGCGCAAGGCGAGGCGTACGATGAGCAAAGAAGTACTGCTGGTTGTTGAATCGGTATCCAACGAAAAGGGTGTACCACCCGGCGTCATTTTCGAAGCGCTGGAAGTGGCTCTGGCCACTGCAACCAAGAAACGTTTTGAGGATGAAGTCGACCTGCGTGTGGAAATCAACCGCCACACGGGTAGCTACGAGACCTTCCGTCGCTGGACCGTGGTCGACGAGGACGCGCTCCAGGACCCGGCGATCGAGACCTGGCCGAGCAAGATCCACGAAACCCACCCCGACGCCAAGGTCGGCGACGTGATCGAGGAGAAGATCGAGTCGATCGAGTTCGGTCGTATCGCCGCCCAGACCGCCAAGCAGGTGATCGTGCAGAAGGTCCGCGAGGCCGAGCGCGCCCAGGTGGTCGACGCGTACCGTGAGCGGGTCGGCGAGATCATCTCCGGCACCGTGAAGAAGGTCACCCGCGACAACGTCATCGTCGACCTGGGCAACAACGCCGAGGCCTTGCTGGCCCGCGAAGACATCATTCCACGCGAGACCTTCCGGGTCGGCGTGCGCCTGCGCGCGCTGCTCAAGGAGATCCGTACCGAGAACCGTGGCCCGCAGCTGATCCTGTCGCGTACCGCGCCGCAGATGCTGATCGAACTGTTCCGCATCGAAGTGCCGGAAATCGCCGAGGGCCTGATCGAGGTGATGGCCGCCTCCCGTGATCCGGGATCGCGCGCCAAGATCGCCGTCCGCTCCAAGGACAAGCGTATCGACCCGCAAGGCGCCTGCATCGGCATGCGCGGTTCGCGCGTCCAGGCCGTTTCCGGCGAGCTGGGCGGTGAGCGCGTGGATATCGTCCTGTGGGACGAAAACCCGGCGCAGTTCGTCATCAACGCCATGTCGCCCGCCGAGGTCGCGGCGATCATCGTTGACGAGGACGCCCATGCGATGGACATCGCCGTGGCCGAGGACAACCTGGCCCAGGCCATCGGCCGTGGCGGTCAGAACGTTCGCCTGGCCAGCCAGCTGACCGCCTGGACCCTGAACGTGATGACCGAGAAGGACATCCAGGCCAAGCAGCAGGCAGAAACCGGTGACATCCTGCGTAATTTCATCGAGGAACTGGAAGTCGACGAAGAGCTGGCACAGGTGCTGGTCGACGAAGGCTTCACCAGCCTCGAAGAAATTGCCTACGTACCGTTGGAAGAAATGCTCAACATCGATGGCTTTGACGAGGACATCGTCAACGAGCTGCGTGCTCGTGCCAAGGACCGTTTGTTGACCAAGGCCATCGCTACCGAAGAAAAACTGGCAGACGCCCATCCGGCCGAAGACCTGCTCTCCCTCGAGGGCATGGACAAGGACCTGGCGGCGGAACTGGCGGTGCGCGGCGTGGTTAACCGCGAAGACCTGGCCGAGCAGTCTATAGACGATCTGCTCGACATCGACGGCATCGACGAAGAGCGTGCCGGCAAGTTGATCATGGCCGCCCGAGCCCACTGGTTCGAGTAATTAGGCGTGGCCTGAGGAGAGAAGTGCATGACGCAAGTCACGGTGAAAGAACTGGCCCAAGAGGTCGAGGCACCGGTAGAGCGCCTGCTGCAGCAGATGCGTGAGGCAGGTCTGCCGCACACCGACGCCGGTCAGGTAGTGACCGATAATGAGAAGCAGGTTCTGTTGACCCATTTGAAAAGTAGCCACAAGAGCAAGGTGGAAGAGCCGCGCAAGATCACGTTGCAGCGCAAGACCACCAGCACCCTGCGTGTCGCCGGTAGCAAGAGCATCAGCGTAGAAGTACGCAAGAAGAAAGTTTTCGTGCAGCGCAGCCAGGAAGAGATCCAGGCCGAGCAGAAGCGCGAGCTGGAAGAGCGCCGCGCGGCCGAGAACGCCGCCCGCGAGAAGGCCGACGCCGAAGCGCGCCAGCGTGCCGAGGAGCAGGCCCGCCGCGACGCGGCCGAGGTCGCCAAAGCCGCGCCTGCGCCTGCGCCTGCCTCCGAGCCTGCACCGGCTCCGGTAGCGGTCGAGGCGCCTGCCGTCGACGAGGCCCCGCGTGCGGCCGAGCGCAAGAAGGACGACAGCCGCCGCAGCGACAGCCGTGGCCGCGACGACGACCGCCGTGGTGGCGAGCGTCGTGGCGAAGCGCCGCGTGTCTCGATCAAGGTCAAGGTCAAGGAGAAGGAAAAGGCGCCGACTCCACGTGCCGCACCGCGCACCACCGACGAAGAGAGCGATGGCTTCCGTCGTGGCGGCCGTGGCAAGGGCAAGCTGAAGAAGCGCAACCAGCATGGCTTCCAGAACCCGACCGGCCCGGTCATCCGCGACGTCACCATCGGCGAGACCATCACCGTCTCCGAGCTGGCGCAGCAGATGTCGGTCAAGGCCGCCGAAGTCGTCAAGTTCATGTTCAAGCTCGGTACCCCGGTCACCATCAACCAGGTGCTTGACCAGGAAACCGCCCAGCTGGTAGCCGAGGAACTGGGCCACAAGGTGACCCTGATCAGCGATACCGCCCTGGAAGACTCCCTGGCCGAATCGCTGAAGTTCGAAGGCGAGATCGAGCCGCGTGCGCCGGTAGTGACCGTCATGGGCCACGTCGACCACGGCAAGACCTCGCTGCTCGACTACATCCGTCGCGCCAAGGTCGCCGCGGGCGAGGCCGGTGGCATCACCCAGCACATCGGTGCCTACCACGTGGAAACCGATCGCGGCATGATCACCTTCCTCGACACCCCGGGCCACGCCGCGTTCACCGCGATGCGTGCCCGTGGTGCCAAGGCCACCGACATCGTCATCCTGGTGGTGGCGGCCGATGACGGCGTGATGCCGCAGACCATCGAGGCCGTGCAGCACGCCAAGGCCGCCGGTGTTCCGCTGGTGGTGGCCGTGAACAAGATCGACAAGCCGGGCGCCAACGACGAGCGTATCCGCAACGAGCTGGCCGTTCACGGCGTGACCTCCGAGGAGTGGGGTGGCGACACCCCGTTCGTCAAGGTTTCGGCGAAGATGGGCACCGGTGTCGACGACCTGCTCGAGGCCGTGCTGCTGCAGGCCGAGATCCTCGAACTCACCGCCACCCCGACCGCGCCTGGTCGTGGTGTCGTGGTCGAATCGCGCCTGGACAAGGGCCGTGGCCCGGTGGCCACCATCCTGGTCCAGGACGGTACCCTGCGCCAGGGCGACATGGTCCTGGTCGGCTCCAACTATGGCCGCGTGCGCGCCATGCTCGACGAGAACGGCAAACCTGTGAAGGAAGCCGGCCCGTCGATCCCGGTCGAGATCCTCGGCCTGGATGGCACGCCGGAAGCCGGTGACGAGCTGTCCGTGGTCGCCGACGAGAAGAAGGCCCGCGAGGTCGCCCTGTTCCGCCAGGGCAAGTACCGCGAGGTCAAGCTGGCCCGTGCCCACGCCGGCAAGCTGGAAAACATCTTCGAGACCATGGGTCAGGAAGAGAAGAAGACCCTCAACATCGTCCTCAAGACCGATGTGCGCGGCTCCCTCGAGGCGCTGCAGGGCTCGCTCGGCGGCCTGGGCAACGACGAAGTGCAGGTCCGCGTGGTCGGTGGCGGCGTCGGTGGTATCACCGAGAGCGATGCCAACCTGGCCCTGGCGTCCAACGCGGTGCTGTTCGGCTTCAACGTGCGTGCCGATGCCGGTGCGCGCAAGATCGTCGAGCAGGAAGGTCTGGATATGCGTTACTACAACGTGATCTACGACATCATCGAAGACGTCAAGAAGGCCCTGACCGGCATGCTCGGCAGCGATGTCCGCGAGAACATCCTGGGTATCGCCGAGGTGCGTGACGTGTTCCGTTCGCCGAAGTTCGGCGCCATCGCCGGCTGTATGGTCATCGAGGGTACCGTGTACCGCAACCGTCCGATCCGCGTACTGCGCGAGGACGTGGTGATCTTCGAAGGCGAGCTGGAGTCGCTGCGTCGCTTCAAGGACGACGCTGCCGAGGTTCGTTCGGGCATGGAGTGCGGCATTGGCGTCAAGAGCTACAACGACGTCAAGGTCGGCGACAAGATCGAAGTCTTCGAGAAAGTCCAGGTGGCCCGTACCCTCTGAGGCGCGGGCATGGCGAAAGCCCCGCCCCAGGGCGGTCGGCGGAGCCTCTGAAGGTGGCGCCCGGTCAGGCATGAGCCTGTCCGGGCGTTTGCCGCTTTAGTTACAGGTAGCAAGAATGGCAAAAGAATATAGCCGTACCCAACGCATCGGCGACCAGATGCAGCGCGAGCTGGCCGAACTGATCCGTCGTGAAGTCAAAGATCCGCGCGTCGGCCTGGTGACCATCACCGCCGTCGACGTCAGCCGCGACCTGGGCCATGCCAAGGTCTTCATCACGGTCATGGGGGCGGACGGCTCCGATGCGGTCGGGCAGTCGCTCAAGGCCCTCGGTAGCGCCGCGAGCTTCCTGCGCCTGCAACTGGGCAAGGTGATGAAGCTGCGCAGCGTGCCGCAACTGCATTTCCACTTCGACGAGAGCATCAGCCGGGGCGCCCACCTGTCGGCGCTGATCGAGCGGGCGATGGCCGAAGACCGCCTGCACAAGGATGCCGACAAAGCGGACGCCGAGGAGTAACCGGTGGCCCAGGTCAAACGAATCCGCCGCAATGTCAGCGGCATCATCCTGCTCGACAAGCCCCTGGGCTTTACCTCCAACGCGGCGCTGCAGAAGGTCCGTTGGCTGCTCAACGCCGAGAAGGCCGGCCATACCGGCAGCCTCGATCCCTTGGCCAGCGGTGTGCTGCCGTTGTGCTTCGGCGAGGCGACCAAGTTTTCCCAGTACCTGCTCGACTCCGACAAGGGCTACGAAACGGTCATGCAACTGGGGCAGACGACCAGCACCGCGGACGCCGAGGGCGAAGTCCTGCAGACCCGCGAAGTGACCGTTGGTCGCGCCGATATCGAGGCCGTGCTGCCGCGTTTTCGCGGGCAAATCAGCCAGGTACCGCCGATGTACTCGGCGCTCAAGCGTGACGGCCAGCCGCTTTACAAACTGGCGCGTGCAGGAGAGGTAGTGGAGCGCGAGGCGCGTTCTGTTACTATTAGCCGCTTGGAATTGCTCGAGTGCGAAGGCACCCGCGTGCGCCTGTCGGTCGGTTGCAGCAAGGGCACCTATATCCGCACCCTGGTGGAGGATATCGGCGAAGCCCTGGGATGCGGCGCCTATGTCGCTGAATTGCGTCGAACCCACGCCGGGCCTTTCGAGTTGGCACAGACCGTGACCCTCGAGACGCTCGAGCAGGCCCATGCCGAAGGTGGCAACGAAGCGCTCGACCGCTTCCTGATGCCGTCCGACAGCGGGCTGCAGGACTGGCCACTGGTGCGTCTCTCCGAGCACAGCGCGTTCTACTGGCTGCACGGGCAGGCGGTACGTGCCCCGGATGCACCGCAGTTCGGCATGGTCCGGGTACAGGATCACAATGAACGCTTCATCGGTATCGGTGAAGTGAGCGAAGACGGGCGCATCGCGCCGCGTCGACTGATTCGGTCGGAATGACCGGAACCGCAGGCCGAGGCCCTGGCTGAAACCTGCGTAATCGAGGGTGGCTGTTAATAGGCACGGTCACGCCTCTTCTATTAATACGGGGATTCGTCCCTGGCCTATTGGAGCCCGTTCGCGGGCCCCTTGATCAGGAGAAGCCAAATGGCCCTCAGCGTTGAAGAAAAAGCTAAGATCGTTGCCGAATACCAGCAAGCCGCCGGCGATACCGGTAGCCCGGAAGTGCAGGTTGCTCTGCTGACCGCCAACATCAACAAGCTGCAAGGCCACTTCAAGGCCAACGAGAAAGACCACCACTCCCGTCGTGGCCTGATCCGTATGGTCAACCAGCGTCGTAAGCTGCTGGACTACCTGAAGGGCAAAGACACCACTCGTTACAGCGCCCTGATCGGTCGCCTGGGCCTGCGTCGCTAATAGCGGCCTGGCCAGTGGTGTGCATGGCGTGTCGCATGCTTCGGGAGCGCTGCCTGGCAGCGTTGCCGTCGGACACGCCACGCGTATCTGCGAGGTTGGCAGCCTGGTGTTGCTGAGCGGATTTTCCGCCCGGTGGCCAGGCTCCCAGCCTCGTGTTGTATCTGGACGGTCAATGGGGCCGATACCCCGTTCTGCCCAAGCATTCGCAAGAGCAAGTTCCCCCAGAGCCACTGAAAAAAGGTAGGAAACCGTGAACCCGGTAATCAAGAAATTCCAGTTCGGTCAGTCGACCGTTACTCTCGAGACGGGCCGCATCGCCCGCCAGGCGACCGGCGCCGTGCTGGTCACCGTCGACAACGACGTCACCGTGCTGGTGACCGTGGTCGGTGCCAAGCAGGCCGATCCAGGCAAGGGCTTCTTCCCGCTGTCGGTCCACTATCAGGAAAAGACCTACGCTGCCGGCAAGATCCCTGGCGGCTTCTTCAAGCGTGAAGGCCGTCCTTCCGAGAAAGAGACCCTGACCTCGCGCCTGATCGACCGTCCGATCCGCCCGCTGTTCCCCGAAGGGTTCATGAACGAAGTGCAGGTCGTCTGCACCGTGGTTTCCACCAGCAAGAAGACCGATCCGGACATCGCTGCGATGATCGGTACCTCGGCTGCCCTGGCCATTTCCGGTATTCCGTTCGAAGGCCCGATCGGCGCTGCCCGCGTCGCGTTCCATGAAAGTACCGGCTACCTGTTGAACCCGACCTACGAGCAACTGCAGGCCTCCAGCCTGGACATGGTCGTCGCCGGTACCGAAAGTGCCGTGCTGATGGTCGAATCGGAAGCCAAGGAGCTGACCGAAGACCAGATGCTGGGTGCCGTCCTGTTCGCCCACGACGAATTCCAGGTCGTGATCCAGGCCGTCAAGGAACTGGCCGCCGAAGCCGGCAAGCCGACCTGGGACTGGCAGCCAGCCGCCGCCAACACCGAGCTGCTGAACCTGGTGCGCGCCGAGTTCGGCGAGGCCATTTCCCAGGCTTACACCATCACCCTCAAAGCCGACCGCTACAACCGCCTCGGCGAGCTGCGCGACCAGGCCGTCGCCCGCCTGTCCAACGAAGAGGCTGGCCCGACCGCCGCGCAGATCAAAGAGATCTTCGGTGAGCTGGAATACCGCACCGTCCGCGAGAACATCGTCAACGGCAAGCCGCGTATCGACGGCCGTGACAACCGCACCGTGCGTCCGCTGAATATCGAAGTCGGCGTACTGCCCAAGACCCACGGTTCGGCCCTGTTCACCCGTGGCGAAACCCAGGCCCTGGTCGTCGCGACCCTGGGCACCGCCCGTGATGCGCAGCTGCTGGACACCCTGGAAGGCGAGAAGAAAGACGCCTTCATGCTGCACTACAACTTCCCGCCGTTCTCGGTGGGCGAGTGTGGCCGCATGGGTGGTGCCGGCCGTCGCGAGATCGGTCATGGCCGCCTGGCCCGCCGTGGCGTCCAGGCCATGCTGCCGAACGACGACGAGTTCCCGTACACCATCCGCGTGGTTTCGGAAATCACCGAATCCAACGGTTCCAGCTCCATGGCCTCGGTCTGCGGTGCTTCCCTGGCACTGATGGACGCTGGTGTGCCGATGAAGGCGCCGGTGGCCGGTATCGCCATGGGCCTGGTCAAGGAAGGCGACAAGTTCGCGGTCCTGACCGACATCCTGGGTGACGAAGACCACCTGGGCGACATGGACTTCAAGGTAGCCGGTACCGCCAAGGGCGTCACCGCGCTGCAGATGGACATCAAGATCAACGGCATCACCGAAGAGATCATGGAAATCGCCCTGGGCCAGGCCCTGGAAGCGCGCCTGAACATCCTCGGCCAGATGAACCAGGTGATCGCCCAGTCGCGCAGCGAGCTGTCGGCCAACGCCCCGACCATGCTGTCGATGAAGATCGATACCGACAAGATCCGCGACGTCATCGGCAAGGGTGGCGCCACCATTCGAGCCATCTGCGAAGAGACCAAGGCCTCGATCGACATCGAAGACGATGGCTCGATCAAGATCTTCGGCGAGACCAAGGAAGCTGCCGAGGCCGCCCGCCAGCGCATCCTGGGCATCACCGCCGAGGCCGAGATCGGCAAGATCTACGTCGGCAAGGTCGAGCGCATCGTCGACTTCGGTGCCTTCGTCAACATCCTGCCGGGCAAGGACGGTCTGGTGCACATCTCCATGCTCAGCAACGAGCGTGTCGAGAAGGTCACCGACGTGCTGAAGGAAGGCCAGGAAGTCGAAGTACTGGTGCTGGACGTGGATAACCGCGGCCGCATCAAGCTGTCGATCAAGGACGTTCCGGCTGCCAAGGCTTCCGGCGTCTAAGCGACACGGCTGACGAAAAAGACCCTGCGATCCCTTTTTGGGGGCCGCGGGGTCTTTTTTTTTTAGCTGCAAGAAAAAGCAGGCGGCGATCATGAGGGCCGAGCGCTGTCAGGACATTCTGCGCCGATCAGCTTGAAGCAGGAAGCTTGCGGCTTGACGCTCGGGAGGACTTGCATCTTGCATGCAGGATTGTGCCAGGGCTTGCAAAATGCACGACCAAGAGGGCAAGTGTTTTTTGTAAGCCTTTGATTTAAAAGAAGTTAAGCGAAGCGGAAAAGCTGGCACACGCCGTGCAACATCACTCATACCTGACGCCAGGAATCTCGGCGCAGGCCTTTCGAAAAACAGGAGTGTCTCGTATGAAGAAGTTCGCCATTGCTGCCGCTACTGCTACCGCTCTGACCCTGACCATGGCTAACGCGGCATTCGCCCAACAGCCCGCCCAGGCCCCGATGATGCTGGCGGCCGGTGAGGTGACCAAGACCAAGGAAGCGGCCTCCGATACCTGGATCACCACCAAGGTCAAGGCCGACCTGATGACCGAGAAAGGTATTCCTGGCAGTGACATCAAGGTCGAAACCAACAAGGGTGTGGTGTCCCTGTCGTCCGATGTGGCCATTACCGCGTCGCAGAAAGAGCAGGCGATCGCCATCGCCCAGAAGATCGAAGGCGTGCAGGCCGTGTCGGCTGACGGTCTGAAAGCCGAATAAGGGATTGTCCCGTCGGCCAAAGGGAATTGGCCATCCTAATTCCTGGGGCGCGAAGCGGCCCCAGGCTCTCTCTCACCCCACCGGATTACGCACCACCACATCGCTCTCGAAACATACCTGCTCGACGATCAACGGCTCCACCAACGGCCGGCTGTCGCGAAAATGCGCAGTCTGGGTATGCGCCTCGTACGCCGCATCGTCGCGGTAGATCTCGTACAGGTAGATCACATCCGGATCCTCGCGATCCTGCGACACATCGAACACCAGGCAACCGGGTTCGTTGGCCACCGAGGCAGCGGCATTGACTTTGATGGCACTGAGAAAATCTTCGGCGCTGCCAGGCTTGACGCGGGTCTTGATGAACAGACTGTACACAGGGCGTTCCTTTTGTTTTAAATTCGTTTCTGAATTGTATACAAAAAAGGAATCGCGTCCATGTCCGAACTCCCTGTCCGCCCCGGCCGCCTGAACGGCCTACGCCACCTGGCCCTGCTGGTGCCGAACCTGGAAGAGTGCGAGCGCTTCTACGTCGACCTGCTCGGCATGGAAGTGCTGCACCGTGCCAATGAAGACCTGGTCTACCTCACCTGTGGCAACGACAACCTATCCCTGGGGCGCGGTGCCGGCGCCGCCAATGGTTTGCAGACCCTGGACCACTACGGTTTCATCGTCGACAGCGTCGAGGAGCTGGAGGCCTGGTATCAGTACTTCAAGGCCCATGGCGTGACCCTGCTGGACCGTCCCTTCGACCATGGCGACGGGGCGCGCAGCTTCCACCTGCTCGACCCGGCAGGGAACAAGGTACAGCCGCTGTATCACCCGGCGGTGTCCGGGCAGCGGCTGGTCTGAGCAGGGTGTTGGATGTGGGGTAGTTGGGGCGCGAGGCGCCCCAGATTGACGCGTCTGGCTTACTCGGCGTCCAGGTGCATGGGCGTGATCACCCGGCTATCGGCCTCGGCCTGGCCGAGCGTGGTATCGAGGAAGTACACCCGGTCGTCTTCCAGTTGGCCCTTGTCCACCAGGTAGTCCTTGATGCTAGCGGCTCGGGCCTGGCCCAACTGACGCAACAGTGCGGCGTTCTCGGCCCAGGATTTGATCACTGCTTCACGCAACTTGGTGGTGCGCTCGTCGCGGCTCAGCTCCTGCCATTCGGCAGGTGGCTGCTGCTTGAGGCGGGTGCGGTAGATGCCTTCGAGCATGGCGGGCTTGTCATCCTCGTCGACTTCCAACAGGGAGGCGTTGGCCGGTACCTTGTCACCGCGTCGCTGCAGGATCTTGTACCAGATGGCCTGGTATTCGCGCTCCAGGCGCTCCTGGGCAATCAACGGGCCATCGCTGCTCTGGGCGCTGGTTCCCTCGATCTCCAGGCGCAGTTCCGGCCGCTCCTTGAGGGCGGCGGCCAGCTTGTCCAAGGCCGATTGGGCGTCGCCGCTCAGTTCGCTGGAGCCGGCCGTGAAGGCTACGGTGCCGAGGTCCTCTGCTCCCCCTCCGGCGACCAGCCCGCCGATGAACTTGAACGGCGCCTGAGCCGCGCGTAGGACCAGGTTGCGCAAGGTTTGCCAGACGATCGGCATGACGCTGAACTCAGGGTTGTTCAGGTCGCCGGACACCGGCAGCTCGATGGAGATCTTGCCCTCGGTGTCCTTGAGCAAGGCCACCGCAAGGCGGATCGGCAAGTCCACGGCGTCCGGGCTGTCGACTTTCTCCCCCAACTGCAATTGCTCGACCACCACCTTGTTCTCGGCCTTGAGCTGGCCATTGGTGATCAGGTAGTGCAGGTCGAGGTTGAGCCGGCCCTTGCGAATGCGAAAGCCCGCGAACTTGCCGGAGTAGGGTGTCAGGGTGGTCAGCTCGACGCGCTTGAAGCTGGTCGCAATATCCAGGCTGGCCAGTGGGTTGAACGGGTTGAGCGCACCTTTGATGGTCACCGGGGCGTAGCGGTCGACCTTGCCCTTGACGTCCACCTTCGCCGGTGCCGGCTTGCGGTTGTCGATGGTGCCGATCTGGCCGTTGAGCTGCTGGATCGCCGTGGCGAAGTGGGGCCGCAGGGTCAGGTCGGCGAAGTTCGCCGAGCCGTCGTCGATGTCGATCCCGCCGATGCGGATGCCCAGCGGTTTCTCGGCGCTGGCACTGGCCTGGCTGGGAGCGGGCGCGGGGCTGGCCGGTTGCGGGATCAGCAGGTCGTCGACGTTGGTGGTGCGATCCTCGTTGATGATGAAGCGCGCATAGGGCTGCAGCAGGCTCACCTTGTCGATCGACAGGGCATCGCCGTGGACATAGGACAGGCCGTCGAGGTCCAGCCGCTGCCATTTGACGAAGTCCCGGTCCTTGAGGGTATCGAGGGTGTGCAACTGGCTGACCTGGGCCTTGCCGCCAACGCTGAAGGCCAGTGGCTCGGTGCTCTTGAGATCGACCTTCAGGTCGCTGGCGAGCATGCCGCTGCGCAGCTCCAAGCGGATGAACGGGCTGATGTAGGCCTGGGCCACGCGCAGGTCGATGTCGCGGGTGCTGACGTCGAGTTTGGCGGTGACCGGGTCCAGGTTCACCTGCCCCGCGGCCTGCAGCTTGCCCTGCTTGCCGACGCCGGTGTCGAGCTTGAGGGTGAAGGGTGACTGGTTGAGGCTGTCGAAGCCCTGCACGTCGAGGTTGAGCGGGCCGACGTCCAGCGCCACGGGTTCCTTCTGGCTACGGTCGGCCAGGTGCACCAGGTAGTTGCGCAGTTGCACGTCCTTGAGCAGCACCTGCCAGGGCTTGGCAGGGGCTTTCGCGGCATTTTCCTCGGGGCTGGGCTCGGCGGCGGCCGGTTCGGTCTTTTCCTGTGGGGTGGCCTTGGCCGGTTGGCTGGCGAACAGCTTCTGCCAGTCGAGCTGGCCGTCGGCTTCCAGCGCGGCCCAGGTTTCGAGTTTTTCGCTGCGCACCTTGCCGACGGTGACCAATTGCTTGGCCAGGTCGATGGACGTCTCGCTCACCTCCAGCGTGGCCAGGCGCGCCAGTGGGCGACCGTCCGGGGCCTTGATGGCGAACGGCGCGATGCGTACCGAGGTCTTGTCCAGCAACAGCTCGGTTTCCTTGGCCAGGTTGAGTTTGTAGTGGGTATCGAGGCTCACCACGCCGTCCTCCAGCACCAGGGGCACGGCGTCGCGCACGTAGGGCCAGAAGGCCTTCATCTTGCCTTCGGTGACCTTGAGGGTGCCTTCCGAGGCGATGGGCGCCAGGCTCAGGGTGCCGCTCCAGTCGATACGGCCGCCGTTCGGGCCGTTGGCCACCAGGCTCATGTCGGCGTTGTCGTCCGGCAGGGTGCTGAGGTTCTTCAGCTCCAGGTTCATGGAGTCGTAGAGGAACTCGATGGGCTCGCTCGGGCGCAGGTCCTGGAAGTGCAGGTAGCCTTCGCTGAGCTTGATGCTGCCGATGCGCAGCGGAAACGGGTCGCCTGCCGGCTCCTGCGGCTCGGGTTCGCTGGGCGGCAGCTTGAACAGCTGGGTCAGGTTGAGGGTACCGTCCTTGGCGAACAGCACCTCGCTGCGCGGCTTGTCCAGTTCGACCGCCTCCAGGTGCAGGGCTCCGGTCCACAGGCTGTCGAGCGAAAGATTCGCATACAGGCGTTCGAAGCCCACCTGTTCCTTGCCGGGCTCGCCGATCTGCAGCCCGTGGAGGGTGAGTTCGAGGCTGAACGGGTTGAGCTCGATGCGCTGCAAGTGCGCCGGCACCGTGGCGTACTGGGCCAACTGCTGGTTGGCGATACGCAGGCCGACGCCGGGAAGAATGAAAAAGCCGAGCAGGCTGTACAAGGCTACGATGGCCAGCAAGGCGCCGAGGGCGCGTGTCAATCCTTTGGGCATGTATGGCGTCATCTATCTGGAGCAGGGGTGCCTTGGAGTATGGCACGTTAAAACGGTTCCAATGAAACGAGCAGAATAGCTCACTCGATGCCCATGCGCCGCCTGGCACGGTGCGCCGAACCGTCGCGCATGGCCCAGCGCAGCACTGGCGCGGTACGTTCGATGCCCAGGCGGATCATGCGGCGCTGCAAGGGGCCCTGGTGCAGGTCGAGCATTTCACGGGCCCAGTCCGGCAGCAGGTCGATGCCGGCACGCAGCATCAGCTTGCCCACCGGTTCGGCCAGGCGGCTGGGCGCGGGCGCTTCGAGCAGGATCTTCATCACTTCATGACTGCGCGCATCGCACTGCAACTGTGGGCGCATGCGTCGCAGGTAATCGTCCACCTGGCGACAGGAGCGCGGTACGTCGCGTGCCCCCAAGCGTTCGGCGATCAGGGCGATCTCGTCGTAGTAGCTGTCCTGGTCGGCGAGTGAGAGGTTGGGGTTGCGGTAACGCAGGTGGGCGGCGAGGAAACTGCTGACCTCGGCGACGTGGACCCAGGTCAGCAGGTCAGGGTCGCTGGCGGCGTAGGAGCGGCCATCGGGCGCGGTACCGACCACTTGGAGATGGATGGTGCGGACCTTGTCGATCAGCCATTCGGCGTCGCGGGTCGAGCCGAAGGTGGTGCCGGAGATGAACTGGCTGGTGCGGCGCAGGCGGCCGAGCAGGTCCTGGCGGAAGTTGGAGTGGTCCCAGACCCCGGCCAGGGCCAGGGGGTGCAGCAACTGCAGCATCAGGGCGCTGATGCCACCGACCAGCATGCTGGGAAAGTCGCCGTGCACCTGCCAACTGATGCTCTGTGGGCCGAACAACCCCGGATCGCCCTTGGGCGACTCCAGGTCGAGCTGGCCGAGGGCCAGCCCGGTAAGGCTCATGACCTGGGTTTCGATGCGGCGGCGTAAGGTTTCCATGGTGACCTGCTGTAAAAGGCAGCCCGCCATGGAGCTGCCGTCATTGATTCAAGCGTTTGTCGATCAGCCCCTGCACGACGCTCGGGTCGGCCAGGGTCGAGGTATCGCCGAGGTTGTCCAGCTCGTTGCAGGCGATCTTGCGCAGTATACGCCGCATGATCTTGCCCGAGCGGGTCTTGGGCAGGGCTGGGGCCCACTGGATCAGCTCTGGCTTGGCGAAACTGCCGATCTCCTTGCTGACCAGGGCCAACAGTTCGGCCTTGAGCGTGTCGTCCGGGGTGACGCCGTTCATGGGCGTGACGAAGGCGTAGATGCCTTGCCCCTTCAAGTCGTGGGGGTAACCGACCACCGCGGCTTCGGCGATGCTGTCGTGCAGCACCAGGGCGCTTTCCACCTCGGCGGTGCCGATACGGTGGCCGGAGACGTTGATCACATCGTCGACGCGCCCGGTGATCCAGTAGTCGCCATCAGCGTCGCGGCGAGCGCCGTCGCCGGTGAAGTAATAACCGGGCATGGGTTTGAAGTAGGTGTCGACCATGCGCTGGTGGTCGCCGTAGACGCTGCGGATCTGCCCCGGCCAACTGGCCTTGATCGCCAGCAGGCCGGCGCCGGGGCCTTCGATGAGCGTGCCTTTGTCGTCCAGCAGCACCGGTTGCACGCCGAACAGCGGCTGGGTGGCGCAGCCTGGCTTGAGCTGCCGGTTGCCCGGCAGCGGGCTGAGCATGATGCCGCCGGTTTCGGTCTGCCACCAGGTGTCGACGATCGGGCAGCGCTTGAGCCCGACCTCCTCGAAGTACCATTCCCAGGCTTCGGGGTTGATCGGTTCGCCCACGCTGCCGAGCAGGCGCAGGCTCTGCCGCGAGGTGCCCTGCAAGGGGCCTGTGCCTTCGCGCATCAGAGCGCGCAAGGCGGTGGGCGCGGTATAGAAGATGTTGACCTGGTGCTTGTCCACCACCTGCCAGAAACGCGAGCTGTCCGGGTAGTTCGGCACGCCTTCGAACATCAGCGAGATCGCCCCGTTGGCCAGTGGGCCGTAGACGATGTAGCTGTGGCCGGTGACCCAACCGACGTCGGCGGTGCACCAGAACACCTCGCCGTCGCGGTAGTCGAACACCACCTGGAAGGTCAGGGTGGCCTGCAGCAGGTAGCCGGCGGTAGTGTGCAGCACGCCCTTGGGTTTGCCGGTGCTGCCGGAGGTGTAGAGGATGAACAGCGGGTCTTCGGCCGCCATGGCTTCGGGCGGGCAGTCGTCGCCGGCCTTTTCCGTGGCCTCGTGGTACCAGAGGTCGCGGCCCTCGCTCCAGGCCACCTCGGCGCCGGTACGGCGCACCACCAGCACGCTGCTGACGTCGGGACAACTGGCCAGGGCCTTGTCCACGTTCTGCTTGAGCGGGATGCGCTTGCCGCCACGGATGCCTTCGTCGGCGGTGATGACGGTACGGCAGTCGGCATCGAGGATGCGATCGCGCAGGGCGTCGGGCGAGAAGCCACCGAACACCACCGAATGGATGGCGCCGATGCGTGCGCAGGCGAGCATGGCATAGGCGGCTTCGGGGATCATCGGCATGTAGATGCACACCCGGTCGCCTTTGCCGACCCCGCGCGCCTTGAGCGCGTTGGCCAGGCGGCAGACCTGGCGGTGCAGCTCGCGGTAGCTGATGGCCCTGGAGTCGTTCGGCTCGTCGCCCTCCCAGAGCAGGGCGGTCTGCTCGCCGCGTGTGGCCAGGTGACGGTCGATGCAGTTATGGCTGACGTTCAGCTGCCCGCCATCGAACCAGCGCGCAGCGCCAGTCCTGAGGTCGCACTGCTGTACGGTCGACCAGGGCTTGATCCAGTCCAGACGCTTGGCCTGTTCGGCCCAGAAGGTATCGGGATCCTCCACCGACTGGCGGTACAGGCGACGGTATTCTTCGGGGGTGAGCTGGGCGGACTGGCTGACGGCCTGGGCCTGGGGATAATCGCGGATATCGAACATGGCGGGTTGTCCTGCTCTTGTCGGGGCGATGGACTGCACGACATGCCGGCGGGCAAGGCAATGACTCGATCGCCGGCAGGATGAGGTGCAACGGCTATTCGATTGGACAGTGTAGCTATAGGAGACGTTCCTGGGTTGATGGGCCCCAACTGGCAGTTGGGGCCCAGGGAAGGGACGATCAGCCGCGGTGACGACCGCGGAAGTAGTTGATCAGCCCCTGGGTCGAGCCATCTTCGGCACTGTCTTCCAGGCTGCCGACCAGGCGCTGGTAGACCCCCTTGCCCAGCTCTTTGCCCAGTTCCACACCCCACTGGTCAAAGGCGTTGATGCCCCAGATGACGCTCTGCACGAACACCTTGTGCTCATACATCGCCACCAGCGCGCCGAGACGGCGTGGGCTGATGCGTTCGACCACCAGGGTATTGCTCGGGCGATTGCCCGGGATCACCTTGTGCGGTGCCAGCTTCTCGATGTCTGCATCGTTGAGCCCCTTGGCACGCAGCTCGGCCTCGGCTTCGGCGCGGGTCTTGCCCAGCATCAGGGCCTGGCTCTGGGACAGGCAGTTGGCATACAGCCATTGGTGATGGTCGGCCACCGGGTTGAAGCTCACCACCGGGACGATGAAGTCCGCTGGGATCAGTTGGGTGCCCTGGTGCAGCAACTGGTGGTAGGCATGCTGGCCGTTGCAGCCGACACCGCCCCAGATCACCGGGCCGGTGTCGGTCTTCACGGGCCTGCCATCTTGCAGCACGCTCTTGCCGTTGGACTCCATGTCCAATTGCTGCAGGTGCTTGGTGATGTTGCGCAGGTAGTGGTCGTACGGCAGGATCGCGTGGCTCTGGGCACCCCAGAAATTGCCGTACCACACGCCCAGCAGGGCCAGCAGCACCGGCATGTTGCTGGCGAACGGCGCGGTCTGGAAGTGCTGGTCCATGGTGTAGGCACCCGACAGCAGTTCCTTGAAGTTGGCTGTGCCGATGGCCAGGGCGATCGGCAGGCCGATGGCCGACCACAGCGAGTAGCGCCCGCCTACCCAGTCCCACATGGGGAAGATGTTCTCTTCGCGGATGCCGAAGGCCACGGCGGCGGCCTTGTTGCTCGAGACGGCGATGAAGTGGCGGTACAGCTCGGCTTCCGAGCCGCCCTGGGCCAGGTACCAGGTACGCGCGGCGGTGGCGTTCTTCAGGGTTTCCAGGGTGTTGAACGATTTCGACGAGACGATGAACAGGGTGGTCTCGGCGCGCAGGTTGGCCGACAGTTCATGGAATTCGCTGCCGTCGATGTTCGCCAGGTAGTGGCAGCGCACGCCACGCTGGGCGTACGGCAGCAGGGCCTCGGAAACCAGCTCGGGGCCCAGGAACGAGCCGCCGATGCCGATGTTCACCACATCGGTGATCGGCTTTTCGCTGTAGCCACGCCACAGGCCGTCATGGATGCGGCCGACCAGCTCGGTGATCTGGTTGAGCACCTTGTGCACTTCCGGCATCACGTTGACGCCATTCACGCTGAGCTTGTCGCCCACCGGGCGGCGCAGGGCGGTGTGCAGCACTGGGCGACCTTCCGATGCGTTGATGATCTCGCCGTCGAACATCGACCTGATGGCGTGCGCAAGGCCCACCTCGTTGGCCAGGTTCACCAGCAGGTCGCGGGTCTGTTCGGTGATCAGGTTCTTCGAGTAGTCGAGGAACAGGCCACAGCTGCTCAGGGAGAATTGTTCGAAGCGCTTGGCGTCGGCGGCGAAGGCTTCGCGCATGCTGAAGCCCTGCATGGCGTCGCGGTGTTGCTGGAGCGCCTGCCAGGCGGGCAGCGCCGTCACATCGTGGGGGGTACGGTAATACGCCATTGCGGATGTTTTCCTTGGTGCGTGGTCTGGCCTTGGACACTGGCAGTTGCTGCCAGTTGCAGGGTGGCCATCATTATAGGCATTGGCGGCTTGGGGGGAATGGGGGAGAGGAGCTGGGGCGCTGTGCGCCCCTTTCGCGACACAAGGCCGCTCCCACAGACACCGAACTGGGTTGCCTGGGGGAGCGGCCCTGTGTCGCGAGGGGCTGCGAGGGTTACGCGGTCTTTTCGTCCAGATGCACGTACAGGTTGTCGATCAAGCGGGTCGTGCCCAGGTAGGCCGCTGCCAGGATCACCAGGTCGCGATCGTCCAGCATGGCCGGGCGCAGGGTCAGGGCGTGGCGCACTTCCAGGTAGTCCGGGCGCAAGCCCGCGGCCACCAGTTGTGCCTGGCCTTCGGCGAGCAGCGCCGGGTAGTCGCGCCGCCCGCGTCGAAGGGCCTCGCCCAGTTCGCTCAGCACGCGGTACAGGGCAGGCGCCGTGGCCCGCTGTTCCGGGGTCAGGTAACCGTTGCGCGACGACAATGCCAGGCCGTCCTCGGCACGTACGGTGGGCTCGCCGATGATCTGGATCGGCATGTTCAGGTCGCGCACCATGGCGCGGATCACCGCCAGTTGCTGGAAGTCCTTCTCGCCGAACACGGCCAGGTCGGGCTGGACCATGTTGAACAGCTTGTTGACCACCGTCGCCACGCCCTCGAAGTGCCCAGGGCGGCTGGCACCGCACAAGCCTTCGGAGAGCTGCGGCACGCTGACCCGGGTCTGCACGGCCATGCCGTCGGGGTACATCTCCTCGACGCCAGGCGCGAACAGCAGGTGGCAACCGGCCTGGAGCAGGCGCTCCTGGTCGGCGGCGAGGGTGCGCGGGTACTTGTCGAGGTCTTCGCCCGCGCCGAATTGCAGCGGGTTGACGAAGATGCTGGCGACCACGAAGTCGGCGCGCTGGGCGGCCTTGGTCACCAGGGCGGCGTGGCCGCTGTGCAGGTTGCCCATGGTCGGTACGAAGCCGATGCGCTTGCCCTCGCCGCGGGCACGCGCTACGGCGGCGCGCAATTCTCGGACGGTCTTGACTGTGTTCATGCGCTGAACCCGTGTTCGCTGCCTGGGAAGCTGACGTCCTTGACCGCTGCGACATAGGCGGCGAAGGCGCCCTGGACGTCCGCCTGGCCGGCCATGAAGTTCTTCACGAACTTCGGCACCCGGCCGCTCAGGGACAGGCCGAGCATGTCATGCATGACCAGCACCTGGCCATCGGTCGCGCTGCCGGCGCCGATACCGATCACCGGGATGCCCACCGCCTGGGTGATTTCTGCGGCCAGCTCGCTGGGCACGCATTCGAGCAGCAGCATGGCCGCACCGGCCTGCTCCAGGGCGATGGCATCGGCACGCATCTGCCGCGCCTGGGCTTCCTGGCGCCCCTGGACCTTGTAGCCACCGAGCACGTTGACCGTCTGTGGGGTCAGGCCCATGTGCGCGCACACCGGCACGCCGCGTTCGGCCAGCAGGCGGATGGTCTCGGCCAGCCAGGCAGCGCCTTCGATCTTGATCATGTGGGCGCCGGCCTGCATCAGCGTGGCGCAGTTGGCGAAGGCCTGCTCGGGGGTGGCGTGGGCCATGAACGGCAGGTCGGCGAGGATCAGCGCACCGTCATTGCCACGCTTGACGCTGGCGGTGTGGTAGGCCATCTCGGCGGTGGTGACGGGCAGGGTGCTGTCATGGCCCTGCAGGACCATCCCCAAGGAGTCCCCCACCAGCAGGACTTCCACGCCGGCCTGGCTGGCGATCTTGGCGAAGGTCGCGTCGTAGCAGGTCAGCATGGTGATTTTCTCACCCTTGGCCTTGAGGCCGTGCAGGGTAGTCAGGGTTACTTCAGGCATGTAGGAAATCCTCGTTCAGGCGCTGTGAAAAACGACTGCGTACAACGCGTGTATTCATCTTCCGGAGCGGCACATCATCGCGTGTGATGTTCGGGGCACAGGTCCGTCCGAGCCTAAATAGGTGATATGCGGCACATCGGCGCCACGGGACGCCTATAGTCGTGAGCGAGGGGGGGGAAGTCAATCACCCTGTTACCGCATTGTTACGATCAGGGTGTTACTGGCGTTACCGCCAGGGGGAACGCCCGGTCTACAGGCGTTCCAGGCCGACGAACGGGCAATCTGCCAGCAGTTGCGCCAAGGCCCGGCCGTCGGCGAGGCGGAAGTCGGCCGGTACCAGCTCGGCCAGCGGGTAGAGCACGAAAGGGCGGGCCTGCATGTGGTAGTGCGGGACTTTGAGGCGGGGTACGTCGATCACCTGGTCGCCGTACAGCAGCACGTCCAGGTCGAGGGTACGCGGGCCCCAGCGTTCCTTGCGCTCGCGGCCCTGATCGTTCTCGATGGCCTGCAGGGCGTCGAGCAGGGCCAGCGGTTCCAGGCTGGTGTCCAGGGCGGCCACGGCATTGGTGTAGCGTGGCTGGCCGGGCAGCAGCGAGTCGCTGGCATAGAAGGCGGACGCCGCCGCCAGGCGGCTAGCGGCGAGGCTATCCAGCGCCCCAAGGGCGCTGCGCAACTGCTCGGCAGGATCGGCCAGGTTGCTGCCCAGGCCGATGTAGGCGCGCGTCGTCATGCTCAGTCCCAGGTCTCGTCAGTGCTGCGCTTGCGCTTTGCACCACTGCGCTTGCGCTTGCGAGGCGCAGCGGCGGCACCCTCGTCGCGGCTGCCCAGCTCGCGGATCATGTCGCGCCGCTCGCTGTCGCTGGCTTCCTGGTAGTCGGTCCACCACTGGCCGAGGTCGTCGGTCTGCTCACCGGCGCTTTCACGCAGCAGCAGGAAGTCGTAGCCGGCGCGGAAGCGCGGGTTGTCCAGCATGGCATCGGCACGTTTGCCGCTGCGCCGTGGCAGGCGCTCCTGCATGTCCCAGATCTCGCGGATCGGCAGGGTGAAGCGTTTGGGAATGGCGATGCGCTGGCATTGCTCGGCGATCAGGTCGTGGGCGGCTTCGTTCATCGCCGGGATCGGCGGCACGCCCTGACTCTGCAGGTACAGGGCGCGGCCTGGCAAGGCCGGCCAGAGCAGGGCGGCGAACAGGAACGCCGGAGTCACCGGTTTGCCCTGCTTGACCCGCAGGTCGGTGTTGCTCAGCGCCTGGCTGATCAGGGTGTGCGTGTAGGTCGGGCGTTCTTCCAGTGCGTGGGTGCTGGCCGGGAACAGAGGGTCGAACAGTTGCAGGTCGACCAGCATCTCGAAGGAGATCGCCCCTTGGCCGGAGAGGAACAGCTTGAGGCTTTCCTCGAACAGACGCGCCGGCGGGATCTCGCGCAACAGTGGCGCCAGCTCGCGGATCGGTTGCACGGTGTGCTTCTCGATGCCGAAGTCGAGCTTGGCGGCGAAGCGCACGGCACGCAGCATGCGCACCGGGTCTTCCTGGTAGCGCTGGGTCGGGTCGCCGATCAGGCGCAGCAGGCGATTGCGGATATCGTGCACGCCGTTGGCATAGTCGAGGATGCGCTCGCTGACCGGGTCGTAGTACAGGGCGTTGATGGTGAAGTCGCGACGCTGGGCATCGTCTTCCAGGGTGCCGTACACGTTGTCGCGCAGGATACGCCCGCTGGCATTGTGCGACGAACGGTGGCTGTCGCCCTGGTCTTCTTCGGTGTGATGGGCACGGAAGGTGGCGACTTCGATGATCTCACGGCCGAAATGCACGTGGACCAGCTTGAAGCGGCGACCGATGATGCGAGCATTGCGAAACTCGGCGCGCACCTGCTCGGGGGTGGCGCTGGTGGCGACGTCGAAGTCCTTGGGCGTGATGCCCAGCAGCAGGTCGCGGACGCAGCCACCGACCAGGTAGGCCTGGTAGCCGGCGCTCTGCAGGCGCTCGACGATGCTCACCGCGTGGCGGCTGAACTGGCTGCGCTGCAGCGAGTGCTGGCTCTTGTTGATCACTTCAGGCGTGGTGCGCCTGTGGTGTTGACCACGAACGGGAGGACGGAACGACTGGAACAGCTTCTTCAGCATGGGATGCACTGTTTGAAGGAATGTTCGGCCAAGAATAGGAGAATGGCCGCATGATGGGCGGGGATTCTAGCATTTACTCGGGGAATGGTGTAGGCGGTGCGCCAAGGGCTGCAGGCGGGAGAAACGACATGGGGAGCCGAGGCTCCCCAAGAAGTCGTTGCGTGCTCTTGTTGTTCTTCTGCTGGGCTTCTTATTTTTGTTGAGTGCCCTGCCCACAAATCTCGAAGCTTGTGGACGACCCCCAACCCGGGGGTGAAGAGCAAACGGATTGCTTTGGTCGCTGATGTTATGTTGATCGTTCGATCCAACCAGTTCAGGCGCTGCTTTTTAGTGCAGTTTTTGTTGTTCTCTGCCTGGTTGTGGGGCAAGCCCAAACACAACTCCTCTCCAAAAGAATCAGTTAGCTGCGCCTCCGCCGTCTTGTTTTTATTGTGCGTGAGCCGTTTCGTCTTGTTCTTATTCTGGGTTGCAGTGCTTGTTATTGTTCTTGTGCCAGAGATATAGCAGATGCCGTGCCAACTTTTGAAAACCCAATGAAAACGGGGGCTTGGCAGCATTGAGAGGGATTCGGCGGGCAAAAAATGTAGACATTTCGTTACCGTACGCCTCGGCGGATGTTACGTC
>NZ_JBCGFQ010000012.1:0-113713 GCF_040984075.1 Pseudomonas sp. I2 | reverse complement strand
ACCCCGCCCCATGCAACGGAAGCCACCCCATGCAACTGAAAACCGCGCTGCTCTTCGCCACCCCTTGCGACGAGGAGGAAGACAACATGGCGACCCTGTGCTGCCACAGCGACAGGGGCCAGATGTTCCTGCTCACCCGCTACCCGGACGAGGACACGGTGGACCTGACCCTGGACGACGAGCCGTCGACGCTCGATGGCCTGAAGGTGACCTTCAGCGCCACACGCCTGCTGATCGAGGTGGCGGCGGGGGATCGCGATGCACTCAAGGGCGCATCGCAGCTGGAAATCGTCCTGACATCACCGGGGACGGACCTGGCGGAGGTAGAGCAGACCCTGCGCAATATCCTCGACGGCACCGGCACCTACGTCAGCGAGCTTTGAGCTGCAAACTTTCCGAGCCGCAAGCAGGCCTGTGAGAAGGCTGCTGCTTGCGGTTCTTCAGCCCCTGCGGGGTGGGTCTGGCGACGCGGCTTGTCGTGCAGCTTGCCGCTGATAGCTTGCAGCTATCCGATAGCCCCCTCGACCACGGCCAACACCTCGCCCTCGCGCAACTGCTCGGTCACCGCGACGATATCTGGGTAGAACGCCCGGTCTTCGTCAGCCACCGGCACCCGGCTGCGTACCAGCTCATACAAGGCGCGGGTGGCGCTGGAGGCCTTGGCCGGGTCGTGGAAGTCCAGGGCCTGGCAGCCGACCAGCAGCTCGATCGCCAGCACCGACTCCAGCTTGCGCGACACCTGGTAGGCCTTGATCGCCGCGTTGAAGGCAAAGCTGACCGGGTCTTCCTGGTTGCCACAGGTCGAAACGCTGTCGATCGTCGCCGGGTGCGACAGCACCTTCATCTCGCCCAGCAACCCCGCCGCGGTGTATTGGATGATCATGTAGCCGTTGTTCAGGCCCGGGTTGCGCACCAGGAACGCCGGCATTTCGCTGAAGTGCGAGTTGACCATGCGGTCGGTACGCCGCTCGGAGATCTTCGCCAGGTTGGTCATCGCATTGCACAGGGTGTCGGCAGCCATGCCCACGAAGGAGCCGTCGAAATTCGCCCCGGAGATGGCGATGCCATTGCCCTCGGTGGTCGGGTAGATCACCGGGTTGTCGCCGGACGAGGCGATCTCGTTGTCGATGCAGGCCTGGGCATAGGCGATGAAGCGCTTGGAGGCGCCATGCACCTGGGGGATGGCGCGCAGGCTGTAGGTGTCCTGCAGACGGTAGTCGATGTGTTCTTCGATCAACCGACTGTCGCCCAGCAGGCGCTTGATGTAGCTGGCGGTCTGGGCCTGCTCGGCGTAGGCCTTGACCGAGTGGTAACGGGGGTCGAAGGCGCGGATGGTCCCCTTGAGCACCTGCAGCGAGATCGCCGCGGCCACGTCTGCCGCCTGGGCGGCCTGGTTGGCGTTGTACTGGGCCAGGGTGGCGATGGCGGTGACCGAGGTCGTGCCGTTGAGCATCGCCAGGCCTTCCTTGCACTGCAGCTCGATCGGCTGCAGGCCCACCTGGCGCAGCGCCGCCGCGCCATCGATCCAGTCGCCCCCCGCGACCCGGGCCTTGCCCTCGCCGATCAGCACCAGGGCCAAATGGCCTTCAGGGCCCAGGTAGCCCACCGAGCCCTCGCCCGGCGCGAATGGCATGACATCGTGGTTGAGCAGGCCGGCAATCTGTTCGAGCAAGGCCATGCGCACGCCGGAGAACCCCTTGCCCAGGCTGACCAGGATCATCAACTGGATCGCCCGCACCTGCTCGCGATTGAGCGGCTCGCCCACCGACACCGCATGGGAGCGCACGATGTTCACCTGCAGGGTCTGGGCATCTTCCGGCGAAATGACATGGCGGACGTTGTCGCCAAAACCGGTGGTCACGCCATAGACCAGGCGGTTTTCCGCCAGAAAACGCTCGACCAGGCCGCGCGAGCGGTCGACCCGGGCGCGATAGGCATCGGAAAACCGCACCTTCGCCGAGTAACGGGCGACCGCGATGAACTCCTCGAGGGAAGGCTTGGCGTCGTCCAGGGTAACGGTGGCAATGTCTTTCGGGTGAATACGCATGATGCTCTGCTCTCTCTACTCATTGGCCTTTTTCAGGGCGCAGGAAGCCCGTCCTGTTCAGGGACAGGCGAAAAACGTCGGGTAACCGGGGGGGCTCAGGCCTGGCTGAGGATGAACCGGCTGAAACGCTCCGAGCGCTGGTCCTTGAACATCTCCTCTGGCGTGCCCTGGGCTTCGATCAGCCCCTGGTGCATGAACACCACGCGGTTGGAGACGTTGCGGGCGAAGCCCATCTCATGGGTCACCACCAGCATGGTCCGACCCTCTTCGGCGAGCGCTCGCATCACCTTCAGCACTTCGCCGACCAGCTCCGGGTCGAGCGCCGAGGTGGGCTCGTCGAACAAGATGACCCGTGGGCGCATCGCCAGGGTGCGGGCGATCGCCACGCGCTGCTGCTGGCCCCCCGAGAGGAACGCCGGGTAGTGGTTGCGCTTGTCCGCCATGCCGACCTTCTCGAGCAGCGCCTCGGCCTGTTCGAGGCACTCGGCGCGCGGCCGCTTCTGCACATGCAGCGGCCCTTCGATGACGTTCTGCAACACCGTCATGTGCGACCACAGCCCAAAGCTCTGGAACACCATGCCAAGCTCCGGGCGCAGGCGGTCGACCTGGCGCCGGTCGGCGGGCACCGGCAGCCGGTGGCGCCCCCGCTTGAACGCGATCTGCTCGCCGGCGACACGGATCTCGCCGGCGTCCGGGGTTTCCAGCAGGTTGATGCAACGCAGGAAGGTGCTCTTGCCCGAGCCACTGGAGCCGAGGATCGACACCACATCGCCCTGGTACGCCTCCAGCGAGATGCCCTTGAGCACCTCCAGGCTACCGAAGGACTTGCGGATATGTTTCACCTGCAGTACCGGATCGTTGCCAATAGTCATGTCAGTTACCCCTTCGCACGCTGAATGCGTACTTTCTTGTCGTTGTTCGCGTGGCCGCCGGCTGCCGGGGAGACAGCCAGCGCTCGAGCCACGCCAGTGTGCGGACGATCAGGAAGTTCAGAACCAGGTAGATGAGCGCTGCACAGAGGAACACCTCGAGCGTGCGGTAGGTTTCCGAGATGATTCGCTGGGCCACGCCCGAGATCTCGTAGACCGTCACCAGGCTGGCCAGCGAGGTGGCCTTCATCATCAGGATGATTTCCGTGGAGTAGGCCGGCAGGCAGCTGCGCAGGGCGATCGGGATGATGATCCGCCGCGCCAGCAGCCCGCCAGACATGCCCGCCGCCCGCCCCGCTTCGACCTGTTGCGCCGGCACCGCCAGCAGGCCACCGCGGAAGATCTCCGCCATGTAGCCCGCCGTGCACAAGGCCAGGGCGATCACCGCACAAGCCAGCGGGTCGCGCAGCACCGGCCACAACGGGCTCTGGCGCACCTCGGGGAACTGGCTCAGGCCGTAGTACAGCAGGAACAGCTGGATCAACAACGGCGAGCCGCGAAACAGGAAGATGTAGCCACGCGCCAGGTGACGCAACGCGGCCACGTCGCAGACCCGCAGCCACACCACCAGCAGCGCCAGCAGCGTGCCAACGGCCACCGAGGCGGCGAACAGCACCAGGGTGGTCGGCAAGGCCCGCAGCAGTTGCAGCAGGGTGTCGCACAAGAACGCAAAGTCGATGGACATGTCGAGCCCCTCTTCAGCCGCGGCGCAAGGTTCTGCCAAGCCGCAGCTCGGCACGTGAGAACACCAGGTTGGAAACCCCCGTGAGCAGCAGGTAGAGCGCGCACCCGGTCATGAAGAACAGCACGAACTCCCCGGTGGAGGCCGCGGCGACCCGGCTGGCGCGCATCAGCTCGACCAACCCGGTCACCGAGATCAGCGCCGAGTCCTTCAGGCTGATCTGCCAGACCCCGCCAAGCCCCGGCAAGGCAAAACGCAGCACTTGCGGCGCGATGATCCGGCGAAAGCGCATCAGCATCGGCATGCCGATCGCCTTGGCCGCCTCCAGCTCGTTGCGCGAGACGGCCTGGAAGGCGCCACGGTAGACCTCCGCCTGGTAGGCGCCAGAGACCACGCCGACCGCCAGCGCCCCCACCAGGAAAGCCGGCATGCCGATGAAACCCTCGGCGCCGAACAGTTGGCCGACCTGGCCCACCAGGGCCGAACCACCATAGAAGAACAGATAGATCACCAGCAGTTCAGGTACCCCCCGAAACACCGTGGTGTAGGCATCGCCCAACACCCGCAGCAGGCCGTTGTCCTGAAGTTTCGCCGCCGCCACCAGCGCGCCGAGCAGCGCACCGACCAACAAGGCGGCCAGGGTCACCAATAGCGTCATGAGCGCGGCCAGCAGCAGCACGCCGCCCCAGCCCTGTGCGCCAAATCCGAGCAAATCGATCACGTGTACACCCACCCATAGCCATGTCAGGGAGCGGTCGGCCGAGGCCGCCGCGTGCAGTGCCTGCGTCGCCGGGCATCAGGGACGATGCCCGGCGACGCCCCAGAGGTTCAGGGGGTTGGCGGGGTGAAGTCGTGCTTGAACCACTTGCGGCTCAGCTCGCTGATGGTGCCATCGGCGATCAACGAGGCAATCGCCGCATCCAGCTTGGCCTTAAGCTCCGGCTCGCCCTGGCGGATGCCGAAAGCCTCGCCTTCGCCCCAGATCGGCCCGTTGATCGCCGGGCCCACCAGCACCACCTCGCTGCCGGCGCGTTGCATTTCCCCGGCGAGAAAGCCCAGGTCCTCGAACACCACGTCGACGCGACCGTTCTTCAGGTCCATCAGCGGCTCCGGTGGGGTCTTGTACTCGCGGATGGTCGCCACCTTGCCGAACTGGTCATGGATGAACGTGCTGTACACGGTGCCCGAGACGATACCTATGAGCTTGCCTTCGAGCCGTTTGCGCAAGTCATCGACCCTTGGCGTGTCCTGCGCCGGGTCGCCCTGCAGTTGCAACGTGCCGTCACCCAGGTCGATGCCGCTGGAGCGCAGGGCAACGAAGGTGGCCGGTGCCTTGGTGTAGGGGCGCGAGAAGTCGATCACCTGGCGCCGCTGCGGGCTGATCGCCAGGGCATCCATGACCACGTCGAACTTGCCGGCCTTAAGGCCCGGGATCAGGCCATCCCAGTCCTGGGCGACGATCTTGCAACGGACCTGCATGCGTTCGCACAGCACCTTGGCCATCTCCGGCTCGAAGCCATCGAAGGTGCCATCCGGGCGGGTGCGGTTCCAGGGTTCGTAGACGCCCTCCGTGGCGATCTGGATGCTGTCCCAGTCCTTGGCTGGGGCGTTGAAACTGGTCAGGGCCATCAACAGCGAGCAGGCGGCGAATCCGATTTTCTTGTTGTTCATTCTTATTCTCCGATGCGAGACCACGAAGGTCGTAAAGGGCACGCAGGGCACGTCTTTCGGTGGGGTTACCTCCATTGGCCAGTGGTCTAGCGCCTGCCCAATGCCAGCACGACCGGCGAGGTCGGCCGGGCGCAGCACAGCAATACCTGGCCCGCCTCGGGCTCGGCCAAGGGCGCTTCAAGGTACTCGACGGTGCCGCTGAGCAGCGGCGTCATGCAGGCACTGCACAACCCTGCGCGGCAACTGAAGGGCGGCGACAGCCCTGCCTGCTCGGCGCAGTCGAGCAGCGATGGGCAAGACGCCTCCCAGGTGACCGACCGGCCCGAGGGCTCGAAGCGCACCGTCAGTTCACCCTGCGCCTGTGCGCTGGGTGTGGCCACGCTGGCTACGGCGGGGGCCTCGTCCTCGTCCAGGACAGTCGCCGGCCCGAAGAACTCGTAGCGAATCCGCTCGCGCTCGATGCCCAGGCCACGCAGCAAGCGCCAGTTGGCCTGCATGAACGGCCTGGGCCCACACAGGTAGACGTCGTAGTCGTCCAGCGGCAGCAGCGCCTGCAGGGTTTCGCGGCTGACCAGCCCACTGCTGTGGTGATGGCCATTGCGCACGTCGGCGTCGCTCGGCGCCCGGTAGCAGAAGTGCACACGAATCCCGGCACGCTTGGCCGCCAGGGCCAGCACTTCCTCACGCAAGGCATGCACGCTGCCGTTCTCGCAGGCGTGGACGAAATACACCGGCCGCGCCGAATGGGTCGCCAGGCGATGCAACATGCTCACCATGGGCGTCAGGCCGACGCCACCGCTGAACAGCAGCACCGGGCGGGTGCTTTGCTCATCGAGGACGAAGTTGCCGGACGGGCCGGCAACCTCCAGTTGCCCACCCACCTCCAGCGCCTCGTGCAAAAAGCTCGAGCCCACGCCGGCCGGCACGTCGGGCAAGTGCGCCGGCGCTCGCTCGTGCTTCACCGAGATACGCAGTTGCTCCGGGGTATCCGGGTCGCTGGACAGGCTGTAGGCACGCAGCAACTGCGGGCCCTGGGCCTGGGGGATGCGCACCACGATGAACTGCCCGGGGCGAAAGGCGATGCGGCCATCGTTCATGGCGGGCTTGAGCAACAACGAGGTGATGGTTGCGCTCTCCCGTACCTTCCCTGTCACCTGGAAGCGCGCGAAGCCCTTCGCGGCGGGAATGGCATCAAGCATGAGCG
Source organism: Pseudomonas sp. I2 (assembly GCF_040984075.1). Lineage (NCBI taxonomy): Bacteria > Pseudomonadati > Pseudomonadota > Gammaproteobacteria > Pseudomonadales > Pseudomonadaceae > Pseudomonas > Pseudomonas sp. I2. The sequence goes on along the minus strand of NZ_JBCGFQ010000012.1, from coordinate 107,180 downwards.
TTCACCTCGACGGTCGCGACCAGCCCGTGGGCGGCCTGCTGCTCTTCGCGAATCAGGCGCTCCATGCCACGGCGAAAACGCAAGGGGCCAGAATCGATGGCCAGGTCGATGTTCGGCGTCTGGCGCTGCCTCATGCCCGCATGCACCGCCGCCAGCACCACCCGGTCCTCCTCGAAGGCTCGACGCACATCGGCAGCGAACTGGCGGGAGACCTCCTGGTCGTCTGCGTCGAAATTGCGCAACTGGAACCAGTAGTAACGGGTGCGGTTCTCGTCGACCGGCGTCATGAAGTTGTAGGAGTCCATCAGGAACGCCTTCTCATGCAGCGCTCCGCCCTCCCCGCCCGTACCGGCCGGGGTGTGCACGCCCTTGATGATCGCATGGGCCGGGTAGCGCACCTCGTAGTACTGCAGACGGTCGCAGCGGCCTTCGAACTTCAGGTACTGGCGATAGAACGGCGCCACATCGATATCGCGCAGCCAGCGCGAGACCACCACGCCGTCGTCGTTCACCTGGGTCTGCAACGGCTCCGACTCACAGGCCGAGGTACCGAAGGTGCTCTGGTGGACCCAGGCCACGTGGGAGGGGTCGAGCAGGTTGTCGGTCATGTACAGGTAGTTGCAGTCGATGGTCATCGAATCGCCACGGTTGACGCCCCAGGCCGGGTCGTCCCACTCGGGGATGTCGAGGAGCTTGCTGCGGTCGGCCAGGGCCGGCTCGCCCATCCACAGCCACACCAGGCCGTAGCGCTCTTCTACCGGGTAGCTGCGGACTTTCGCCGCCTGCGGAATGCGCGACACGCAGGCGGCCTTCACACAGGTGCCGGCGCCGTCGAAGGTGAGGCCGTGGTAGCCACACTCGACCACATCGCCGTGCAGGCGCCCCATCGACAGCGGCAGCTTGCGGTGCGGGCACGCATCCTCCAGGGCCACCACTGCGCCGTCGGCCTTGCGGTAGAGCACGACGGGCTCGCCGAGCAGGGTGGTGGCGTGCAAGGCCTGCTTCACTTCGGTGTCCCAGGCGGCGGCGTACCAGGCATTTCTCAAGAACATGGCATGAGGCTCCTGTTGTTGTTGTCATGGGCTGCATCAGGTTCTTGAAACACAGCCTAGGCCTGGGTGAAACAAAAGAATAGGTGGTGTTTTCTGTTGATTTATTAAGTTTTTCTAAACTAAAAATAGGCCTGTCCCCACAGCTGAGAGCCCGTCATGAGCCAGCTCCCCCCGTTACGCGCACTGGAAGTCTTCGAAGCCGTCGGCCTGTGCGGTGGCATCACCCAGGCGGCCAAGCGCCTGGGTATCTCCGCCGGCGCCGTCAGCCAGCAGATGAAGATCCTCGAGCAAGCCGTTGGCCTGAGCCTGACGGTCAAGGAAGGCCAGCGCCTGCGCCTGAACGCCGCCGGCCAGCGCTTTCACGAAGGCTGCAGCCAGGCGTTCGAGCGCTTGCGCGCGGCCTATGCGGGGTTGGAACGCTCGAAGAACACCAGCAACCTCTACATCAGCGCCCTGCCCTCGCTGTTGTCGAAATGGCTGGCACCGCTGGTGGCCGAGTGGCAGGCGGCATTCCCTCAGTTGAGCATCTACCTGGACGGCACCCACACCGAACCGTCCGAGGCCCACGCCAATGGCGTGGACTTTCGCCTGAGCTATGGCGCCGGCATGCATGACGACCAGCACACCCTCGAACTGTTCCGCGATTGCGTGGTACCGGCGTGCAGCCCAGCCTTGCTGGACGCGAAGGTCGACGCCGACCGCCTGCTCGCGCTGCCGTTGATCACCATCGACTGGCGGCCGAAGTTCGATTCACCGCCGTCCTGGGAGGAGTGGTTCGCCACGGCTGGCATCGGCGAGGTGCAAATCGCCAACTACCGGATCTACTCGCTGTCTTCCATGGCCATCCAGGCTGCCATCGACGGGCAAGGCATCGTCCTTGCGCAGTACTCGATGATCAGCCGGGATGTCGACAGCGGCAAACTGATGCTGCCTTGCCTGCGGGCCCTGCCCATGCCAGCGTCCTATTACCTGACCTGGAACCCGGGCAGTATCCACCACGGTCACTGCCGAGCCTTCCAGCGCTGGCTGATCGAGCGCGGGCGTGACCAGCAGGAAGTCACGCAGCGGTTGCTGGCCGAATCCCCGGCATAACGCATTGAATCGATTGACAACAGGGCCCGGACACAGGCATTGTCTGACAACCTGATCAATAGGCAACCGTTTCCATGCTAGAGCTCCAGCGCCCCGACACCCTGGTCGAACGGGTCGTCAGCGCCATCCGTGCAGAGATCGATTCCGGCCGCCTGGCCGCCGAATCGCGCCTGCCCACCGAACAGCAACTGGCCGAGCAGCTCAATGTCAGCCGCTCGGTGGTGCGCGAAGCGGTGGCGCAGCTCAAGGCCGATGGCGTGCTCATCGCCCGCCGCGGGCTCGGCTCCTACATCTCCCAGACTCCCAGCGGCACGGTGTTCCGCTTCCCCGGCAGCCAGGGGCGCAAGCCAGACCTGGTGCAGATGTTCGAGATGCGCCTGTGGATCGAGACCCAGGCCGCCGCCATCGCCGCCCGCCGCCGCGACGCGCACGACCTGGCGCGCATGGCCACGGCCCTGCAGGAAATGCTCGACAGGCGCAGCGACTTCAGCGCCGCCTCCGCCGCCGACGTGGCCTTCCACCGGGCCATCGCCGAAGCCAGCAAGAACGCGTACTTCGTGGCCTTCCACGACTTCCTCGGCGGCCAGTTGGCCGCCGCGCGCCGCAACGCCTGGGAAAACTCCGCCGCCCACTCCGTGGGCGGCTCGGCCGACGCCAATCGCGAGCACCAGGCGCTGTACCAGGCCATCGCCGATGGCGACCGCCAGGCCGCCGCGGCCTGCGCCGAAGCGCACCTGCGGGCCTCGGCCAAGCGCCTGAAGATCGACCTCCCCGCCCTCGACTGACACCCGGAGAACGCCTGGCAGCCTGGCGAGGTTTTCACGCGCACTACTTAGTCTGACAACCTGATAAGCAGATCCACCGACAAGAAATCCAAGGTACCCCTGCATGACCTACGACTACTGCATCATCGGCGGCGGCATCGTCGGCCTCGCCACCGCCATGGCCCTGCTCGAGCAGCGTCCCGGCGCGTCCCTGCTGATCCTGGAAAAGGAAGCGAGCCTCGGCCGCCACCAGACCGGCCACAACAGTGGCGTGATCCATGCTGGCATCTACTATGCCCCGGGCAGCCTCAAGGCCGACCTGTGCAAGCGCGGCGCCCAGGCCACCAAGGACTTCTGCAGCGAGCACGGCATCGCCTTCGACGTCTGCGGCAAGCTGCTGGTGGCCTCCAACGACCTGGAAATGCAGCGCATGCAGGCCCTGTACGAGCGCTCGCAGCAGAACGGCCTGAAGGTCGAGCGCCTGGACGCCGCCGAGCTTGGCCGCCGCGAACCCAACATCGTCGGCAAGGGTGCGCTGTTCCTCGATGCCACTGGCATCGTCGACTACAAGCAAGTGTGTACGGCCATGGCCCGGGTGATCGAGCGGGCCGGCGGCGAAGTCCACCTGAGCACCAGCGTGCGCGCGATCGAAGAACACGGCACGCATGTCGAAGTGCGCAGCGACGCGCAGACCTGGCAGGCACGCCAGCTGGTGGCCTGCGCCGGCCTGCAGTCCGACCGCCTGGCGCGCCTGGCCGGGGTGAAGATCGACCACCAGATCATCCCTTTCCGCGGTGAGTACTACCGCCTGCCCGCGAGCAAGAACCAGGTCGTCAACCACCTGATCTACCCGATCCCCGACCCGGACCTGCCGTTCCTCGGCGTGCACCTGACGCGGATGATCGACGGCAGCGTCACCGTCGGCCCCAACGCCGTGCTCGGCCTGGGCCGGGAGAACTACCGCAAGTTCTCGGTGAACTGGCGCGACGTCGCCGAGTACGCACGCTTCCCGGGTTTCTGGAAGACGATCTGGAACAACCTCGGCTCTGGCGCCACGGAGATGAAGAACTCGCTGTTCAAGCGCGGCTACCTGGAGCAATGCCGCAAGTACTGCCCGTCGCTGGAGGTCGAGGACCTGCTGCCCTACGAGGCCGGCATCCGCGCCCAGGCGGTGATGCGCGACGGCACCCTGGTGCACGACTTCCTGTTCGCCGAGACGGCGCGCATGGTGCACGTCTGCAACGCTCCGTCGCCAGCTGCCACCTCGGCCATCCCGATCGGCCAGATGATCGCTGCCAAGATCCTCGAGGCCCGCTGAACCCTGCTGCACACCCCACTACAAAGACAATAAGGAACCTTCGATGTCGGTACATGAGGCGGCCCTGGCCGCGACGGAAACCCCGCAACAGCAACGCAAGCGCCTGCGCAAGGTGGCAGCGGCGACCATCTTCGGCTCGATGCTGGAGTGGTACGACTTCTACCTGTACGCCACGATGGCGGCGATCGTCTTCTCACAGATCTTCTTCGACGCCAGCAACCCGGCGGTGGCCTCGCTGCTGGCGTTCTCCACCTTCGCCATCGGCTTCATCGCCCGCCCCTTCGGCGGCATCCTGTTCGGCTACCTGGGCGACCGCTTCGGGCGCAAGCAGGTGCTGGTGATCACCTTCTGCATGATGGGCGTGTGCACCGCACTGATCGGCCTGATCCCCAGCTATGCCACGATCGGCATCTGGGCGCCGATCATCCTGGTGGTCATCCGTATCATCCAGGGCCTGGGCGCCGGCGCCGAACTGTCCGGCGCGGCGGTGACCTCCTACGAGCACGCCAGCGAAGGCAAGCGCGGCAGCCAGGGTGCTTGGCCGGCGCTGGGCCTGAACCTGGGCCTGCTGCTGTCGTCGCTGACCGTGTACCTGCTGACCATGAACGGCAATGCGTTCCTCATGGCCGGCGGCTGGCGCATCCCCTTCATCGCCAGTATCGCGCTGGTCGGCATTGGCCTGTGGGTACGTCGCAGCATCCCCGAGACGCCGGACTTCAAGGAGCTCGACCAGGCCAAGGACAAGCCCCAGGTGTCGCCGCTGAAGCTGCTGCTGCGCAACGACCTCAAGGGCCTGGCCGTGGTGTTCTTCGTGGCCATCGGCTACAACGCCCTGAGCTACATCTTCAAGACGTTCTCGCTGGCCTACCTGACCCAGTTCAAGGGCGTCCAGGCGCATGTCACCTCGCTGTCGGTGACCATCGCCAGCCTGGTGGCGATCTTCGCCGTGCCGTTCTTCGGCTGGCTGTGCGACAAGTGGAGCAGCAAGATCGTGCTGATGCTCGGCGGCGTGTTCTCGGCGCTGTTCGCCTATCCGTTCCTGCAGTTGCTGAGCACGGGTGAACCGACGCTGATCTACGTGGCCATCGGCATCGGCACCGGGATCCTCGCGCCGATGATGTTCGCACCGCAGGGTTCGTTCCTCAGCCGGCAGTTCCCGACCCAGACACGCTCGTCAGGGTTCGGTACCGGGCGGGAGATCGGCACGGCGGTGGCCGGTGGCCTGGCACCGCTGGGCGGCCTGGCCCTGGTGGCTGGCTCGGCGACCCATTCCACCAATGGCGTGGCGCTGATCCTGGCGATTTCCGGGGTGCTGGTGGTGGTCTTCGCCCTGTGCGACCAGGGGCGCAAGCACTCCACCGCGAAGAACTGAGGGCTGCCTAGGCCAGTTAAAGCTTTACAGTCGCAATTGGGGCCGCTCCAGGTACCGCGCTCAATGGCAGAACGGCGCTGTACCTGAGCGGCCCCAGGATGCCAAAAGCACCACATGCCAGGCCCGCTCACCCCACTGGATTCACATGCATCACCCGCCCGCCTTCCGCCGGCCGGTCGACGAACATCACCTCCAGTTCGCTGTTGCGCAGCCCCTTGAGTGCATTCCAATGCGCCGAAGCATGGATGTACCGCGCCTCCAGCAAGTGCCGCTCCTCCTCGCTCAAACCCGGACCAGCGCTACGCCCCAGGGCGAAGTCATGCAATTTGGCACTGATCCCCAGCAACGCCTCCGGCAACCAATACGCCGCCTCGCGCGCCTCCACCTCGGCGAACGGCACCCCACCGCGCACCGCCAGCTCACGCATGATGCGCAGGTAGATCCGCGACAAATGCCCCAGTACCTCACGCTCCCGATAAACCGCCGCATACACGCGCTTTTCCGGCCCATCCTGCCTGCAACGCCGCTCGACAGGCACCTCCCAGGTCAGGACCCGGGGCTGCGGCCCCGGCATGCCCGCATACTCCGCCGCCAACTGCCTGGTGGCGATGGCATACGCCCGCGTCCGCTCCGCTGGCGTGCGCGCAGGCACCAGGTTCGATCGCGGCTTGCTCAGCAGGACGCGCTCGGTCATCCGTTCCAGGTAGCCGCCGCCGATGTCCGAATGGACCCCGGGCACGACGATGTCGTGCCCGCTACGCACCAACGGGAAGTTGTGCCGCCTTTCATCGCCAGCCACCAGTTGCACGACCTGGCGCGCAATACCCTCGCCCAGGCCGAGGCGCAACCCGCCGTAACGGTCGTTGGCAGGGCTGAAGTTGCCTTGCCACGGGGCGACGATGGCCGCCACCGTGTCGAACAGGCCGATGAAGTTGATCGTCACAGGCCACGCCAGCAGGCAGGCCGAGCCCTCCTGCAACTGGTTGGCCAGGTGGCGGGCCGCCGCCGCCCCGCGACTGAAGCCGAACAGGTCCAGCTCGACCCCTGCCACGGGGCCCTGCGGTTGCCCTGCACGCCAGCGCCGCAATTGCCCGGCAACCACCGCCAGCGCCTCGGCCACTCGTGCCTCGATCCCCGTCTGGCCACGCCCGGTGGCCTGGGCGAGCGCCGAGTCGGGCGCGCCTTGCGTGGTGCCGATGCCCTCGACATAGACCTTGAAAAAGACCCTGTCCGCAAGTGCCTCCACAGCCCCGACCGGGTACAGCCCGTACAGCAGCGCCACGTTGCTCGGGGCATTGGCATAACTGCCGCCGCGTTCGGGCGATGCTCCCGCGTGCATGCCGTTGCCCAGGTTGTTGCCGGTGCCGTCGAAGAACACCCCCACCCTCAAGGTGAGCGGATGGGGTGTGCCGGAAGCGATGCGTTGCAGGTCCATCGGTGGGTTCCTCATTGTCCAGGACCGACAATGAGGCAACCTCGCGGCGCACGCGGGAACCCGCAGATTCCACAGGCAGTCAGCGATTGTTCGACGACCCGCGCCCGCCCCCCTGGAGAATTTTCCATGCCGCCATTGGTCGGCACGGGCCCGGATGGATTAAAGTATCAGCCCCTGCCCGGACGCCGCTGCGCCAGCACGCCCGGCTCATTTCCAGGAACCCTCGACGATGGAACACCGTGAGGCGCTGATCGCGCTGCGCACATTTCTTTCCTCCCAGATCCTTGGCCAGGAGAAGCTGGTCGAGCGCCTGCTGATCGTGCTCCTGGCCGACGGCCACATGCTGGTCGAAGGTGCGCCCGGGCTGGCCAAGACCAAGGCCATCAAGGAGCTGGCCGAGGGTATCGAGGCACAGTTCCATCGCATCCAGTTCACCCCTGACCTGTTGCCGGCGGACATCACCGGCACCGAGATCTATCGCCCGGAAACCGGCAGCTTCGTGTTCCAGCAGGGGCCGATCTTCCACAACCTGGTGCTGGCCGACGAAATCAACCGTGCCCCGGCCAAGGTCCAGTCGGCGCTGCTCGAGGCCATGGCCGAGCGCCAGGTCAGTGTCGGCCGCAGCACCTACGAGCTGTCACCGCTGTTCCTGGTCATGGCCACGCAGAACCCGATCGAGCAGGAAGGCACCTACCCGCTGCCCGAGGCCCAGCTCGACCGTTTCCTCATGCACGTGAAGATCGGCTTCCCGGACGCCGCCGTCGAGCGGCGCATCCTCCAGCAGGCCCGGGGCGAGGCGCTGGGCGGCGAGGCCAAGCCGGAGCGGCGGGTCAGCCAGCTGGCGATCTTCGCCGCGCGCAAGGAGATCCTCGGCCTGTACATGGCCGACGCCGTGGAGGAATACCTGGTGCAACTGGTGATGGCCACCCGCACCCCAGCCAAGTTCGATGCCGAGCTGGCCGACTGGATCGCCTATGGCGCCAGCCCACGCGGCTCGATCGCCCTGGACCGCTGCGCACGCGCCCATGCCTGGCTGGCCGGGCGCGACTTCGTCAGCCCCGAGGACATCCAGGCCGTGCTGTTCGACGTGCTGCGCCACCGCATCATCCTGTCTTTCGAGGCCGAGGCGGCGGGGATCGACCAGGACCGTGTGGTCCAGCGCATCCTCGACGTCGTCGCCGTCGCCTGACCCATGCCCACCGCGCGAACGGCCGAACCCGGCATCCGCATCGGCCTGGCCGAGCTGATCGACATGCGCCATCGCGTGCGCGAGATCCAGCTGTTTTCCCGGCCCGGCCAGCGCAGCCCGCTGGTCGGCCTGCACCACTCCAAGCTGCGCGGGCGCGGCGTGGACTTCGACCAGGTGCGCGTCTACCAGGCCGGCGACGATGTACGCAACATCGACTGGCGTGTCACCGCGCGCACCCAGGAGCCGCACACCAAGCTGTTCCACGAAGAGCGCGAGCGGCCGATCTTCATCCTGGTCGAGCAGAGCCAGCGGCTGTTCTTCAGCTCCGGCCTGATGTTCAAGTCGGTGCTGGCGGCCCAGGCCGCAGCGCTGTTCGGTTGGGCCGCGCTGGGCCACAACGACCGCATCGGCGGCCTGGTGTTCGGCGACAACGAGCACCACGAGATCAAGCCACGGCGTAGCAAGCAAAGCCTGCTGCAACTGCTCAACCGCCTGGCCAAGGTCAACCAGGCGCTGCACACCGAGGCCCAGCCCCAGGCCGACAGCCTCGGCCTGGCCTTGCGCCGGGCCCGCGAGGTGCTGCGCCCGGGCAGCCTGGCCATCGTCATCTGCGACGAACGCGCCTTGAGCGACAGCGTCGAACAGCACCTTTCGATGCTCTCGCGCCACTGCGACCTACTGCTGATGCCGGTTTCCGACCCGCTCGACCATGCCCTGCCGGCCGCCGGCCTGCTGCGCTTCGCCCAGCGCGGCGCCCAGTTGGAACTCGACACCCTCGACGCCAGCCTGCGCCAGGCCTATCGCCAGCAAGCCGAGTCGCGCGTCGAGCGCTGGGAACTGCTGGCGCAGAAACTGCGGATACTACTGATGCCCCTGAGCACCCAAAGCGAGATGATCGAGCAACTGCGCGAGCACCTCGATGCCCAGCGCCCCGGGAGCCCTCAATGAATCCGCTGGACCCGTTGCAACCGCTGATCGCCCCGCCGGGCATCGGCCTGTGGCCACCCGCGCCCGGCTGGTGGGTGCTGCTGGCCATGCTGCCGCTGCTCGGCTGGGGCCTGTGGCGCTTGCGCCACTGGCGCCCTGGCAAGCGTCGGGTGGTGCGCGCCGAGCAGCCGCTGGACCCGATACGCCAGGAGGCCCTGGCCGAGCTCGCCCGCCTGCCCCGCCCCTACGACGGTGCCCCGGCCGGCGCCTGGCTGCAGCAGATCAACGCCCTGCTCAAGCGCCTGTGCCGCAACCACTACCCCGGCGCCAACAGCCACACCCTCAATGGCCGCCAATGGCTGGCCTTTCTCGACAACCGCTGCCCCGCCGCCGGCCTGACCCGCTGGATGGTGCTGGTCGAAGGCGCCTACAAGCCCGAGTGCAAGCTCGACGACAAGGCCATCGCCGGGCTCGCCCAGGCGGTCGAAACCTGGATCCGCAAGCATGTTTGAACTGGCCTGGCCGTGGGTCTTCCTGCTGCTACCGCTGCCCTGGCTGGCACGCCTGGTGCTGCCCGCCGCCGACAGCGGCGAGCCGGTGCTCAAGGTGGGTTTCCTCGATGAACTGGAAGGCCTGGCCGGGCGCCGCGCCCGCCTCAACCTGCCGACCTGGCGCCAGCAGGCCCCCTTCGTGCTGATCTGGCTGCTCCTGCTGCTGGCCGCTGCTCGCCCGCAATGGCTGGGCGAGCCGGTGCAGGTCGCCGCCAGCGGCCGCGACCTGCTGGTGGCGGTGGACGTCTCCGGCTCCATGGACTTTCCCGACATGCACTGGCAGGACGAGGACATCAGCCGCCTGGACCTGGTCAAGGCGCTGCTCGGCGACTTCCTCCAGGACCGCCAGGGCGACCGGGTAGGGCTGATCCTGTTCGGCAGCGAAGCCTACCTGCAGGCGCCGCTGACCTTCGACCGGCACACCGTGCGCACCTTCCTCGACGAGGCGCAGATCGGCATCGCCGGCAAGAACACCGCCATCGGCGATGCCATCGGCCTGGCGGTCAAGCGCCTGCGCCAGCGGCCGGCGCAGAGCCGCGTGCTGGTGCTGGTGACCGACGGCGCCAACAACGGCGGGCAGATCCATCCGCTGACCGCCGCGCGCCTGGCCGCCCAGGAAGGCGTGCGCATCTACACCATCGGCATCGGCGCCAACCCCGAAGCCAGCGGTACGCCCGGCCTGCTCGGCCTGAACCCGAGCCTGGACCTGGACGAAGCCTCGCTGCGGGAGATCGCCGAGCTGACCCACGGCGCCTATTTCCGCGCCCACGACGGCGCCGAGCTGGATGCCATCGGCGATACCCTCGACCAATTGGAGCCGGTGGCCCAGCAACCGACCCAGGCGCGCACCGCCAAAGCCCTGTATGCCTGGCCACTGGCCCTGGCGCTGCTGCTCAGCGTGCTGCTGGTGGCCGCCGCCCAATGGCCGGACAACCGGCTGCAGCGCCTGCTGCGTCGGCCGCGCTTCCTGCAGCCGCACCCGGAGTGGCGCCAGCGCCTGCAACGCCTGCGCCTGAGGAGGCGGCGATGATCGAATTCTGGCCGCAATGGCTGCGCCCGCTCTGGCTGCTGGTGGTGCCGCTGCTCGCCTGGCTGCTGTTCAAGCGCTGGCATCGGCGCAAGCGCGCCGGGCGTTGGCAACTGATCCTGCCGCCACAGTTCCATGCCGTGCTGCTCGGCGGCGGCAGCGGCAGCACCAGCAAGCTGCCCTGGATCGCCCTGGGCCTGGCCTGGTTGCTGGTCGTCCTGGCCCTGCTCGGCCCGAGCTGGCAACGCCTGGAGGAAACCCGCCAGCGCCCGGCCGACCCGCTGGTGATCCTGCTCGAACTGACCCCGCAGATGCTCGCCGAGGACAGCCCGCCGAACCGCCTGGAGCAGGCCCGGCGCAAGATCCTCGACCTGCTCGAGCATCGCCGCGACAGCCAGACCGCGCTGGTGGTCTATGCCGGCAGCGCACATACCCTGGTGCCGCTGTCCGACGACTTGGGCACCACCCGCAACCTGCTCGAGGCGATCGATCCGTCGATCATGCCGCAGCCCGGCCAGCGCGCCGACCTGGCCGTGCAAAAGGGCCTGGCGCTGCTGGCCCAGAGCGGCCTGGGCCAGGGCCGCCTGCTGCTGGTCGGCTCGGCGCTGAGCCCACAGGAGCGTGATGGCATCCTCCAGGCCCTCGGCCGCCAGGGCCCGAGCCTGCTGATGCTCGGTATCGGCAGCGCCGAAGGTGCGCCGGTGCGCCAGGCCAACGGCGAGTACCTCAAGGACGACCAGGGCGGCATCCTCCTGCCACGCCTGGACAGCGCCAGCCTCAAGGCGTTCGTCGCGGGCACCGGCGGGCGCTACCGGCATGCCCGCATCGACGACCTGGACCTGCGTGGGCTGGGGCTGTTCGACACTCCCCACATCCTGCGCAACGACGGCCAGACCCTGCAGCTGGACAGCTGGGCCGACCAGGGCTACTGGCTACTGCTGCCGCTGTTGCTGCTGGCCGCCTGCGCCGGCCGACGCGGCTGGTTGTTCTGCCTGCCGTTGCTGCTGGCGCTGCCGCAACCGGGCCAGGCCTTCGAGTTCGACGACCTGTGGCTGCGCCCCGACCAACAGGGCCAGCGCCTGCTCGAGCAACAGCGCCCCGCCGAGGCGGCCCAGCGCTTCGAAGACCCACAGTGGCGCGGCATGGCGCTGTACCAGGCCGGCGACTTCGAAGGCGCGGCCCAGGCCTTCGCCCAGGGCAACAGCGCCGCGGCCCACTACAATCGTGGCAATGCCCTGGCCCGCGCCGGTGCGCTGGAAGCCGCCCTGGACGCCTACGAACAGGCCCTGGAGCGCCAGCCCGACCTGCAGCCTGCCCTGGACAACCACGCCCTGGTCCAGCAACTGTTGCAACAGCGCCAGGCCAAGGCCGAGGAACGACCGGCCAGCAGCGATGCCCAAGGCACGCCCGGCAGCGAGACCGACGGCAACAGCAGCTCGGCCGCCAACCAGGCCCAGGGCACGCCCGGCAACGAAGAGCAGGCCGCGGCCGAACAGCCCGGCGAAGGCACTGGCGAGCACCAGGCCCAGGCTGGCAACCAGCCCGGCGACGACGACGGTGTCACCCAGCCGCCGCAACGGCCCGTGTCGACCAGCCTCGACGCCGAGCAGCGCCAGGCCCTGGAACAGTGGCTGCGGGAGATTCCCGACAACCCGGCCCAGCTGCTGCGGCGTAAATTCTGGTACGAACAGCAATTGCATCAGGAAACCCCACGATGAGCCGCTTCGGCGTCTTCCTACTCAGCCTGCTGTGGCTCGTCCAGGCCCAGGCGCAACCGGCCCTGCAGGCCAGCGTCGACCGTACCCGCCTGGAAGCCGGCGAAACCCTGGAACTGACCCTGGAAAGCCAGGACATCACCCAGTTCGGCAAGCCGGACCTGCGCGCCCTGGAGGGCGACTTCGAGGTCCGTGACACGCGCCAGCTCAACAGCCTGCATACCCTCGACGGCGAGACCCGCGCCAGCACCCGCTGGATCATCACCTTGCTGCCACGGCGCAGCGGCAGCCTGCGCATTCCCGAGCTGCAGCTGGGCCAGTCGCGCAGCCAGCCCATCGAACTGCAGGTGCTCCAGGCCGATGCCAGCCGCCCTGGCAGCGCCGCCCAGGTGTTCGTCGAAGCGACCCTGGACAGCACCGAGGTCTACGTCCAGGCCCAGGCCGTGCTGACCCTGCGCATCTACCATTCGGTGTCGCTGTACGACGACAGCAGCCTCAGCCCACTGCAACTGAACGATGCCAAGGTCGAGCCGCTGGGCGAGTCGCGCACCTACGAGAAAGAGATCGACGGTGTGCGCCACGGGGTGATCGAGACACGCTACGCGATCTACCCGCAGCACAGCGGCAGCCTGGAAGTCCCGCCGCTGACCTTCACCGCCACGGCGGCCGACGGCGGCGAGCCAACGGCCGGCATGCCCCGGGTCGGGCGCCAGGTGCAGGTCAGCTCGCTGCCGCTGCACCTGACGGTGCGACCGATTCCCAGCGCCTGGCCAGCCGACACGCCCTGGCTGCCGGCACGCAGCCTGGCCCTGGAAGAACACTGGAACCCGGACCCGGCCCGCCAGCCGACGCAGATCGGCGACTCCCTGACCCGCAGCATCACCCTGCGCGCCGAAGGGCTGTCGAGCACCCAGTTGCCCCCCCTGCCGGCCACCGAGACCTACGGCCTACGCCGCTACCCCGACCAGCCGCTGCTGCGCAACGAGATCAACGAGCGCGGCATGATCGCCAACCGCGAGGAGCGCGAGGCCCTGGTGCCGACCCACAGCGGCGACCTGGCCCTGCCGGCTCTCGAGGTCACCTGGTGGAACACCCGCGAGGACCACCTGGAACACAGCAGCCTGCCGGCGCGCACCCTGCAGGTGCAGGACAACCCGGCGCTGAGCGCCGAGACGCCGGTGGGCGATGGCAGCAGCGCCTGGCTCTGGGCCTGGCAACTGGCGACCCTGGTCCTGGCCCTGACCACCCTGCTGGGCTTTGCCCTGTGGTGGCGCGCCCGCTCGCAGCCGGCGGTGCTGCGCGCTGCCCAGAGCGGGCCGAGCCCGCGCACCCTGCTGGACGACCTCAAGCGTGCCTGCCAGGCCAACGACCCCCAGGCCACGCGCCAGGCGCTGGACGCCTGGGCACGCCAGCAACCGGAAACCCTGGCCGAGATGGCCGCCCGTTTCGTGCCCTTGTCCGATGCCCTGGATGGCCTCAACGGCGCCCTGTACAGCGAGAGCGGCCAGTACTGGCACGGCGACGAGCTGTGGCGCGCCATCGGCGCCATCCCACCGGCCGAGCAGGTGCTGGCGCCTGCTGGGGAAACCGGGAGCTTGCCGCCGTTGTATCCGAAATGATCAAAGCCTCTGGGTTCTAGAGGCCAGCGACACCGTTGGGTTTGGCTAATGCTGGGGCCGCTTCGCGCCCCTGCACCCTATTCCCGCGCACGATATCGAGCCTGCACAAAACCACTTGGGTTAACATACCGTCCTCGCTCGCCGGCCACCCCGGCCACTCAATGAACGCCCAACGACCAGGTGAGGCACAAGCTTTCCTGCTCCCATCCAACGGATCATCCATGCGTCTGTTTCACACCTCCGACTGGCACCTGGGCCAAAGCCTGCATGGCCAGGACCGCGACTTCGAACACGCCTGCTTCCTCGACTGGCTGCTCGGCCAACTACGCCTGCGCCAACCCGATGCCCTGCTGATCGCCGGCGACATCTTCGACACGGTCAACCCACCGGTCAAAGCCCAGGAGCGGCTCTACGACTTCATCGTCCAGGCCCACGAGCAACAGCCGAAGCTGGACATCGTGATGATCGCCGGCAACCACGACTCCGGCTCGCGCATCGAGCTGCCGGCAGCGCTGATGCGGCGCCTGCGCACCCATGCCCTGGGCCGGGTGCACTGGCTCGACGAGGGCCAGCTGGACGCCGAACGCCTGCTGATCCCGCTGACCAATGCCCGTGGCAAGGTCTGCGCCTGGTGCCTGGCCCTGCCCTTCCTGCGCCCGGCGGAGGTCACCGGCCCACAACTGGGCGACGACTACCTGCAAGGCATCACCCAGGTGCACCAGCAATTGATCGCCGCCGCCCAGGCCAAGCGCAAGAAGGACCAGGCGCTGGTCGCCATCAGCCATGCGCACATGGCCGGCGGCGCAGTCTCCGAGGACTCCGAGCGCAGCCTGATCATCGGCAACGCCGAGGCCCTGCCGGCACGCCTGTTCGACAAGGCCATCAGCTACGTCGCCCTGGGCCACCTGCACAAGCCGCAGCGGGTCAACCGCGAAGCACGCATCCGCTACAGCGGCTCGCCGATCCCCCTGTCGTTCGCCGAGATCGGCTACCCGCACCAGGTGCTCGAGGTGGAGCTCGACGGTGCCGAGCTGGTCAGCATCGAGCCGCGCCTGGTGCCGCGTGCCGTGGCCCTGCAACGCATCGGCCCGGCGCCGCTGGGCGAGTTGCTCGAGCAACTCGCCGAGTTGCCGGTGGTCGACCTGCTCGAAGACCCCAACCGCCAGCCCTGGCTGGAGGTGCGCGTGCGCCTGGACGAACCGCAGCCCGACCTGCGCCAGCAGATCGAGGCCGCCCTGGCCGGCAAGGCCGTGCGCCTGGTGCGCATCGGCGCCGAGTACGCCGGGCGCGGCAACCAGGACGATGACGAGCTGGCGTTCGTCGAACTGGCCCAGATGACCCCGCAAGACCTGTTCAGCCGGGCCTGGGAGCAGGCCTACGGCAACCCCGTCGACGAACAGGCACTGGCCGACTTCGCCCTGCTGCTGCAGGACGTCCAGCTGGAGGAGGAGCAGCCATGAAGATCCTTGCCATTCGCCTGAAGAACCTGGCCTCCCTGGCCGGGCCGATCGACATCGATTTCACCGCCGAGCCCCTGGCCGGCGCCGGCCTGTTCGCCATCACCGGGCCCACCGGCGCCGGCAAGAGCACCCTGCTCGATGCCCTGTGCCTGGCCCTGTTCGGCACCGTGCCGCGGCTCAACGACATCGGCCGGGAAGCCAAGGTGCCGGACGCCGACGGCGAGATTCCGACCTACGATCCGCGCAACCTGCTGCGCCGAGGCACCGGCAGCGGCCATGCCGAGGTCGACTTCGTTGGCATCGACGGCCGCCGCTACCGCGCCCGCTGGGAGGCCAACCGCGCCCGCGAGAAGGCCAACGGCAAGCTGCAGCACAGCCGCCAGAGCCTCTACGACCTGGACAGCGAGCAACTGCTGGGCAGCGGCAAGAACGAGTACAAGCAACTGGTCGAGGCACGCCTGGGCCTGAACTTCGAGCAGTTCACCCGCGCGGTGATGCTGGCCCAGAGCGAGTTCGGCGCCTTCCTCAAGGCCGACGACAAGGAGCGCAGCGAACTGCTGGAAAAGCTCACCAACACGGCGATCTACACCCGCCTGGGCCAACGCGCCTTCACCAAGGCCAGGGATGCCGGCGAAGCCCACCGGGCCCTCGAGGCGCAGGCCAGTCTCCTGCTGCCGATGGCCGCCGAGGCCCGTGCCGAGCTCGACCAGCGCCTGGAACAGGCCCAGCAGCAGTTCAAGGCCGAGCAGGCACGCGAGCGCCAGCTGGAGCAACAACGGGCCTGGCTGAACGAGCGACAGCAGCTGCAAGCCCAGCACAGCGAGGCCGGCGAAGCCCTGAAAGCGGCCGAACAGGCATGGCAGCAACTGGCCGACCAGCGCCTGGACCTGCAACGCCTGGAGCGCCTGGCGCCACAGCGGCACCAGTTCCATCGTCAGCAGGCCCTGGCCGCCCAGCTTGCGCCCCTGGCCACGACGCTCGAACAACAGCAGCGCCAGCAGGAAGCCCTGCAGGCCCAGACGGTCGAGCTGGAGCAAGCACTGGCCGTTGCGCGCCAGGCCCTGGCCGAGGCCCAGGCCAACCAGGGCGAGAACACCCCACGCCTGCGCCAGGCCTTCGCCGCCCAGGACAGCCTGACCCGCCTCGACCAGGAACTGGCCAGGCTGCACGCCGCCGGGCAGCAGGCCGACCAGACCGTTGTCGAAGGCCAGCAACAGCTGCAACAGCTCGAACAACAGCAGCAGCGCAGCCTCCAGCAACTGGCGCAGATCGAAACGGCACTGGCCGAGAGCGCTCCGCTCGCGGCCCTGGGCAATGCCTGGCAGGCCTATCGCGGCCAGCTCCAGCAGCTGTTGCAGATCGGCAATCGGCTCAGCCAGGGGCGCGACGAGCTGCCGGGCCTGCAGGCGCAGGCCAGCCAGGCCAATGCCCAATGGCAGGAACAGCGCGATGCCTTCGAGCTGCTGTTCCGCGAAGCCGGCGCCGAACCCCAAGCCCTGGCCGAACAGCTCGACCTGCTCGGCAGCATGCTGCAGGACAACCGCAAGCAACAGCGCGCCGTGGAGGAACTGGCGCGCCTGCACGCCCGCCAGCAAGAACTGCAGCACAGCCTGCATGCCCTGCGCGAACGCCAGCAGCACGCCCTGCAACAGCGCCAGCAACTGATCGGCGAAGGCCAGGCGGCCAAGACCGAGCTGGAAGCCGCGGAGCAGGCCCTGGCCCTCACCCGCCAACTGCTCGAACGCCAGCGCCTGGCGCGCACGGCCAGCGTCGAGGAACTGCGGGCGCAACTGCGCGACGGCGAACCCTGCCCGGTGTGCGGCAGCGCCGAGCATCCCTATCACCAGCCCGACGCCCTGTTGCAGAGCCTGGGCCGCCGTGATCAGGCCGAAGAAGCAGCGGCCCAGGCCCAGGTGGACACCCTCAACGCCCGCCTGGTGGAACTGCGCACCCAGGTCGGCGTGGTCAATGGCCAGATCAAGGAGTACCAGCACCAGCAAGCCCAACTGGGCGAACAACTGCCCCCCCTGGAGCAACAGCTCGCCGCCCATGCCCTGTGGCCGGCGCTTTGCGCCAGCGCCGAGGACGACAAGGGCCGCGCTGCCTGGCTGGAAGCGCAGCTGCGCCGCCTGGACGAGGAGATCGGCCGTGACGAGCAGCGCCAGGCCGCCCTGCTCACCCTGCAGAAGGACGCCGCACGCCTCAACCAGCAATTGCAGGCCGCCAGCGAGGCCCAGCAACAGGCCCAGCGTCGCCTCGACCAGCAGCACCAGGCCCTGGCCGCCGACCAGGAGCGCCTGGAGCAGGCCCTGGCCGACTTTGCTGGTGTGCTGCCTGCCGATATTCTCCAGGCCCTGCGCGACGAGCCCTCGCACACCTTCCTCGCCCTCGACCAGCAGGTCACCCAGCGCCTGCAACAACTCGAACAACAGCAGGAAGAACAGCAAGAGCAGCAACAGCGCCAGCAACAACTGGAGCGCCTGCACGACCAGCAGCAATCACGCCTGCAGCGCCAGGCGGAGTTGCAACAGCAAATCGCCAGCCTCGCCGAACAACAGCAGCGAGCTCGCACCACGCTGGGCGAGCTGCTGGGCGAGCATGCCAATGCCGAGGCCTGGCAGCAGCACCTGGAGCAGCAGGTGGAACAGGCCCGCGCCGGCGAAGCCGATACCGCCCAGCGCTTGCAGGAAGCACGCACCCAGGGTGTGCAACTGGCCGGCGAACGCAAGGCCAACGCCGCCCGCCTGCAGACGCTCGAACAGGAACACCAGCAGTTGCAGGGCGAGATCGCCCAATGGCGCGCCGCCCACCCCGAACTGGACGACGCCGGCCTGGACCGCCTGCTGGCCATGGATGAGGCCCAGTTGGGCGACCTGCGCCAGCACCTGCAAGCCGCCGAGAAGGCCGTCGAACAAGGCCGCGTGCTGCTCCAGGAGCGCGAACAGCGCCTGCAGCAGCATGCCGCCCAGGGCAATGTCGAGGCCTCCGTCGAAGACTTGGAGCAATGGCTTGGCGAACTGCGCGAGCAGTTGGCCACCCAGGAACAGCAATGCGCCGAACTGCGCGCCCAACAGGCCGACGACCAGCGCCGCCAGCAGGCACACCAGGCCCTGGCCGAGGAAATCGAGCAGGCGCGCCAGGAGTGGCAACGCTGGGCTCGGCTCAATGCGCTGATCGGCTCGGCCACCGGCGACGTGTTCCGCAAGATCGCCCAGGGCTACAACCTCGACCTGCTCCTGCACCACGCCAACAGCCAGTTGCGCCAGCTGGCCCGGCGCTACCGCCTCAAGCGCGGCGGCAGTGCCCTCGGCCTGCTGGTGCTGGACACCGAGATGGGCGACGAGCTGCGCTCGGTGCATTCGCTGTCCGGCGGCGAGACCTTCCTGGTTTCCCTGGCCCTGGCCCTGGGCCTGGCATCCATGGCCTCGAGCACCCTGCGCATCGAGTCGCTGTTCATCGACGAAGGCTTCGGCAGCCTCGACCCCGAGTCGCTGCAACTGGCCATGGACGCCCTCGACGGCCTGCAGGCCCAGGGACGCAAGGTCGCGGTGATTTCCCACGTGCAGGAGATGCACGAACGCATCCCGGTACAGATCCAGGTGCGCCGCCAGGGCAACGGCCTGAGCGAGGTGGAGGTGTGCGGGTGATCCTCTACTCGTTCCGCCGCTGCCCCTGGGCCATGCGTGCGCGCCTGGCGTTGCGCTATGCCGGCTGCCCGGTGGAGATCCGCGAGGTGGCGATGAAGCACAAGCCCGCCGAGCTGCTGGCGCTGTCGCCCAAGGGCACGGTGCCGGTGCTCGATACTGGTGAGGGGGTGCTGGAGGAAAGCCTGGACATCATGCGCTGGGCGCTGGAACGCCACGATCCCCAGGACTGGCGCCTGCAGGCCGACCCTGCCGCTGCTGCCCAAGGCGAGGCGCTGATCGTGCGCAACGACAGCACGTTCAAGGCGCAGGTGAACCTGTACAAGTACGCCGAGCGTTATCCCGAGCAATCGCGGGCGCACTACCGCCAGCAGGCCGAACCCTGGCTGGCCGAACTGGAGGCGCTGCTCGCAAGCCGCCCCTACCTGCTCGCCGACCACCCGAGCCTGGCCGATGCGGCTCTGCTCCCCTTGATGCGCCAGTTTGCCGGGGTCGAACCGCAATGGTTCGCCGAGGCGCCTTACCCGCGGGTGCGCAGCTGGTTGCAAGGGTGGCTGGATTCAGCGTTGTTCCAGGCCATCATGGCTCGGTAGCGGAGTCTTTGGGGCTGCTGCGCAGCCCCGCCACTCAAATCGCCAGGATCGGCGAAGAAAACAGCAACAGCACCACCGCCGCGATACGCCACATCATGCTCCACCTCCCGGAGGGTCAATAATCCAGCGTCAAATTCAAACACATGGCGTTGTGCTATTACCAGACCCTTTTCACGCTTCAGTGACTGTTCTTGCCGCTCAGCGCCGCATGGAAGTGCGCACTTTGCTGCAGGTACTTCTCGGTGTAGCTGTGGGTGGCGGACGATTTGCTACGCACCTCGACCTGGGCATGGGCCGGCAGGACGACGGAGGCGGAAATGGCGGAAGCGGCGATGACCGGAAAGAGATTGAAGTTCATGCGGGCTGCCCTCGACTTCGGTGGTTTGACAGTGGCCCCGATGGGCCTTGGGTCAAACTTACGCCGCCGAGGCTGTGCACAGAAATTCATTGCGGCAGTAACGATTATCACGCCGATTGATAATCACTCGATGAACTTGAGGTCCGAGGGGGCCGCCTGGGGCAGGGTCTGCACGGTCTCGCCGAGCATGCCGCTGCGCGGATCGCGACGCATCACCACGATCTGGTCGCTCTTCTGGTTGGCCACCAGCAGGAAGTTGCCGCTGGGGTCGAGGCTGAATTCGCGCGGGTGATCGCCCTCCACCGAGCGGCGCTGCAAGAAGGTCAGCTGGCCATCGTCCTTGCCCACGGCATAGACCACGATCTCGTTGGCCGTGCCGCGGTTGCTGACATACAGGAAGCGCCCGTCGGCCGACAGGTGCAAACCTCCCGCCGCCTTGGCCGCAGCCTCCTGGCGCTCGGTCAGGGGCAGGCGCTGGCGCTCGTTCAGTGCACCGTCCTGGACGTCGAAGGTCACCACTTCGCCGCTCATTTCCAGGGTCAGGTAGGCATGCTGGCCCTTGGCATCGAACAGCAGGTGGCGCGGCCCACTGCCGGGCGGCAACGCCACCGAGGCGGGAATCGCCGGGCTCAGCGGGCGTTCGGTACTGGCGCCATCGTAGCGGTAGATGAACACCTTGTCGGCGCCCAGGTCGCTGGCATAGAGGTGGCGCCCCTCGGGCGACAACACCACCGAGTGCACATGGCCACCGACCTGGCGCTCGGCGTTGACCTTGCTGGGCGCATGGCGCAGTTGCTGGACCACCGGCTTGAGCTTGCCGTCGCGCGCCACCGGGATCACCACCAGGCTGCCACCCGGGTCGGGGGCGACGGCGTAGTTGGCGACGAACAGGTAGCGCTGGTCATGGCTGAGGCTGGCGTGGGTCGGCTCATCACCCAGGCTTGCCACCTGGTTGAGCGGCTTGATCTGGCCCTTGGCACTGAGCGAGAAGCTGCTGACGTGCCCCTTCGGCGTCTCGTTGACCGCGAACAACTGGCGCTGGTCGGCCGAGAGCACCAGCCACGAGGGGCTCACGCTCTTGACCACCTGCTGGGGCTTGGGTTCGATCCGGCCACTGCGCGTGTCGAACGCATAGCGGTAGATCCCCTGGCTGGCGCCCTCGGTATAGCTGCCCACCAGCAAGGTGGCAGCGTGGGCATCGATCGCCAGGCCCATGAGGCTAGCGCTCAGCAGGTGCTTCCAGGTCCGCTTCATCATCGTCATCTTCCGAGGCGCGCAAGGCACTCATACAGACTAGCCGATGCTCGCCCTGGCCATCGTCGAGGCGCCAGTCGTCGCCTTCGGCCACGGCAGCGGCGACCTGCTCGGTGGTGAAGTGCCAGCGACGGAGCTGGCGCCCGTCCATGCACTCGACGGTGAGGCCCGAGGCGTCGAAGGTGAAGTCGAAGGCGTGCAGGCCGTCGATCAGGAGCATGTCGCAGGTGTGCAGGGCGGTGGCGAGGGTGGTCATGGGGATACCCGGAAAGAAATAGGTGGCCATTATAGCCAGGGGCCGCATGGCGGCCCCCTTTTTGATCAATGCGCGAAGATCGATCCGCCCTCCTTGCCCGCCAGCTTATGCGGCTTGATCAGGAAGCGCGCCAGCGCCGGCAACAGCCACAGGGCGCCGAACATGTTCCACAGCAGCATGAAGGTCAGCATCAGGCCCATGTCGGCCTGGAACTTGATCGCCGAGAAGATCCAGGTGCAGACGCCGATGGCCAGGCACAGGCCGGTGAACAGCACGGCCTTGCCGGTGGAGCGCAGGGTCTCGTAGTAGGCCTCCTGCAGCGGCAGGCCGGCGCGCAGGAAGCTTTCCAGGCGGCTGTAGATGTAGATGCCATAGTCCACGCCGATGCCCACGCCGAGGGCCACCACCGGCAGGGTGGCGACCTTCACGCCGATGCCCATGAAGGCCATCAGCGCGTTGCCCAGCACCGAGGTCAGCACCAGCGGCAGGACGATGCACAGGGTCGCGGCGAAGGAACGGAAAGTGATCAAGCACATCACCGCCACGCAGATGTACACCAGCACCAGGATGGTCAGCTCGGCCGACTTGATCACCTCGTTGGTGGCCGCCTCGATACCGGCGTTACCGGCCGCGAGCAAGAACTGCAGGTCGTCGCGGTTGTGGCTGTCGGCGAAGGCCTTGGCCACCGCGGTGACCCGCTCCAGGGTCTCGGCCTTGTGGTCGTTGAGGAACACCAGCACCGGCGCCAGGGAGCAGTCGGCGTTGTACAGGCCGTCGGCACGGGCGATGGAGTTGTTGAGGATGTCCGGGTTGCGCGACAGGGTTTCCCACTTCAGGCTGCCCTCGTTCATGCCCTTGATCACCTGCTTGGACACGGTCACCAGGGAAATCGCCGATTGCACCCCCGGGGTGTTCTCCATGGTCCACATCAGCTCGTCGATCGGCGCCATGGTCGAGTGGATCGAACAGCTCTCCGACGGGGTCTTGACCATGATCACCAGCACATCGGAGCTGGTCGAGTAGTTGCTGATGATGAAGTTGTTGTCCTGGTTGTAGCGCGAGTCGGGACGCAGCTCCGGGGCACCCTGGTCGAGGTCGCCGATCTTCAGGTTCTGGCTGTACCAGAGCCCGCCGGCGAAAGCCAGCAAGGCCAGGCCGACGGACACCGGCGCCACCTTGGGGCTGGCGAAGTTGGACAGCAGGCGCCAGAACGGGTGCTCGCGGGTCGCATCCTTCTTGCTGCGGGCGATGGCCTTCTGGCTGATGCCCACGTAGGAGATCGCCACCGGCAGCAGGATCAGGTTGGTGAAGACGATCACCGCCACGCCGATGGAGGCACCGATGGCCAGCTCGCGGATCACCCCGATGTCGATGATCAACAGGGTGATGAAGCCCACGGCATCGGCGAGGATGGCGATCATCCCCGGCAGGAACAGCTGGCGGAAGGTGCGCCGGGCAGCGGTCAGGGCGTTGTCGGCGCCGCTCGACTGCAGGGCGATGCCGTTGATCTTCTGCACCCCATGGGAGATGCCGATGGCGAAGATCAGGAACGGCACCAGCATCGAGTACGGGTCAAGGCCGAAGCCCACCGCGTGCATCAACCCCAACTGCCAGACCACCGCTACCAGGGTGGTGATGAGCACGGCGATGGTGCTGCGGATGCACCAGGTGAACCAGTACAGCAGCGCCCAGGTGATGGCCAGGGCCACACCGAAGAACATCGCCACCATCACCAGGCCGTCGATCAAGTCGCCGACTTTCTTGGCGAAGCCGACGATGTGGATCTTCACGTTGGGGTTCTGGGCCTGGAACTTGTCGCGGATCTTCTCTTCCAGCTGGTGCGAGAACTGCTGGTAGTCGAGCGCCAGCAACTTGCCCTGGTCCTGCGGGTCCGGGTAGTTCTCCAGCAGCGGCACGTCGACGATGCTGGACTTGAAGTTGTTGGCCACCAGGCGCCCGACCTGGCCAGACTTGAGCACGTTGTCGCGCAGCGCATCGAGGCTTGCGGGCGAGCCGTCGTAGGTGTTGGGGATGACCTCGCCACCGGCGAAGCCATCCTCGGTGACCTCGGTCCAGCGCACGCTCGGGCTCCACAGCGACTTCAGCCCCGCGCGGTCGACGCCGGGGATGTAGAACACCTCGTCATGGATCTGCCGCAGGGTCTCCATGTAGTCCTTGTCGAAGATGTCGCCGTTGACCGCCTCGACCGAGATGCGCACGGTATTGCCGAGGTTGGCCAGGTCGTTGCGGTGCTCGAGCATCTGTTCGATGAACGGATGCTCCAGCGGGATCATCTTCTCGAAGCTGGTGGACGGGCGGATCTGCGTGGCCTGCCAGAACAGGAAGATGCTCACCAGCAGGCACAGGAAGATGACCACCGGCCGGTTGTTGAAGATCAGCCGCTCGAGCAGGGTGGCCTTGTCCTGGTGGTGCTGCTGGTGCATGTCGAATGTCTCCCGGTGGGTCATGGCTGCACCTCCTCGGCACCTTCGGCGGTGGCCAGGTGCACGCCGCCCTGGCCGACCAGCAGCAGGCGACCGTCGGCCAAGCCACTGACCCCTGCCAGGGCGATGCGATCGGCCCGGTTGTAGACCGTGAAGGTCTGGCCGTCGTCGTGGCTGCGCAGCACGCTGCCGCCATTGCCGACCAATACCAGGCTGCCATCATCGAGAAGCGTAGCGCTTGCCAGGCCGAATTCGAGCGGGCCACGGGCGGCTTCGACGTCGATCGATTGCCAGCTGTCGCCGAAATCACTGGAACGCAGCAGGTTGCCGCGCAAGCCATAGGCCAGCAAGGTACGTGGCTGTGCGGTACCGATCACGCCGAACAGCGACCCCTCGTAGGGGCTTTCGACCGTGGACCAGGTCTGGCCGTCGTCGCTGGAGCGGAACATGCTGCCCTGCTCGCCGACGATGAACAGGCCGGCGTCCTTGACCCTGGCGATGCCGTTGAGGTGCAGTTGGTCGGGGTTGTCCAGGCGCTCGGCGACGTCCTGCCAGTGCTGGCCGCCGTCGGTGGTCTCCAGCAAGGCGCCGTAGGCGCCCACGGCGAAACCGTGGCGGGCATCGAGGAACCAGATATCGAGCAAGGGGGCTTCGCGAGCGAGGTCTTCGAACTGCTTGCTCCAGGTGGCGCCGCCATCGTTGCTGGCGAGGATCTGGGCGTCATGGCCCACGGCCCAGCCGCGCTTGTCGTCGAGGAAGAACACCGCCGTGAGCAGTTGCCGGGTGGGCACCCGGGCCTGGGTCCAGGTCTTGCCCTGGTCGTCGGAGAACAGGATATGGCCACGGTCGCCCACCACCACCAGGCGCTTGCCGGCGTGGGTGGTGTCGATCAGCAGGCTCTGGCTGGCCTTGGCCGACTCCGTCGAATACGCCTCGGCCGCCGCCGCGCCCACACTGCCTGCCCACGTTCCCAGTGCCAGCGCCAGCATCGCGCCAGCCGCCAGTGACCAGGCACCACGCCTGGCATCCGCCATCAGCCGTTCCCTCATGACCGTCCCCTGTTGTGTTCTTGTAGTGGGTCAATCTATTGGCAGGTACTGCGAAAACCCTGTTCCAGAGCCCTGCAATAGCTTGGGGGCCATCCTATCGGGGATATCGGCAGAAAGACAACGAGTGGGACGTTATGTTTTGTTAAGCATCTGAAGGGATCGCGGGGCCGATCAGTCAAGGCATCGGTGATCAATCGGGGCTGCTTTGCAGCCCCGTATCGACCCGTCCTACGCCAGGCTCTTGCTCACCACTTCATACACATCGCTGGACAGCGCTCCCGACGCCAGGATCCGCTCCAGCTCGCCACGCATCAACGCCTGGCGCGCAGCATCGTACTTGCGCCAGCGGGTCAGCGGCGCCAGCTGGCGCGAGGCGATCTGCGGGTTGAAGGCGTTGAGTTCGATCACCAGGTCGGCGAGGAAGCGATAGCCCGAGCCATCGGCGGCATGGAAGTTCACCAGGTTCTGCCCGGCGAAGGCGCCGACCAGGGCACGCACCTTGTTGGGGTTCTTCAAGGTGAAGGCCGGGTGCTGCATCAGCGCCTTGACCCGCGCCAGGCCACCCGGCAGCGGGCTGGCGGCCTGCACGCTGAACCACTGGTCCATGACCAGCGGGTTGTCCTTGAAGTGCTCGGCGAAGGCCTCCAGGGCCTTGGCCCGCTCGGCCTCGAACGGCGAGTTGACCAGCACCGCCAGGGCGGTGAGGCGCTCGGTCATGTTGTCGCACTGGTCGAACTGCTCCAGGGTCGCTTCCAGCACCTCGGGCCTGCCGCTGAGCATCAGGTACGACAGCGCGATGTTCTGCAGGCTGCGGCGGGCGAAGTGCTCGGCCTCGGCGACGTAGGCGGTGTTGCGCGACACCTCGCGGTTGGCCTGGTAACGCGCCCACAGGGCATCGAACAGTTGCTCGGCGATCTGCTTGCGGGCGAACTCGCGGGCGGCGTGGATGGCGTCGACGTCGGCCACCTGGCTGATCTCGGTGAGGTAGGCCTCGCCCGGCAGCGACAACATCTCGGCGACCATGGCCGCGTCGAGCGCTTCGTTGCCCAGCACGGTGCCCAGCGCATCGACCAGGCGCTGGTCGAGGCTGAGCGCCTCGCCACGCTGGTGCTGGCCGATCAGCTCCTGCAGCACCTGCACCGACAACTGCTGGCCCGCTTCCCAGCGGTTGAAGCCATCGCTGTCGTGCTGCATGAGGAACATCAACTGGTCGCGGTCGTAGGGGAAGCCCAGCTTGACCGGCGCGCTGAAGCCGCGCAGCAGCGACGGCAGCGGCTTGGCGGCGATGCCTTCGAAGGTGAAGGTCTGCTCGGCCTCGGTCACCGACAACACGCGGCTGGTGCCCTGGGGCACGGCTTCGCCGGCCAGACGCAGCGGCAGGTCGTTGCCTTGGGCATCGAGCAGGCCCAGCTCCACCGGGATCACGAACGGCTGCTTCTGGACCTTGTCGGGCGTCGGCGGGCAGCTCTGGCGGAAGGTCAGGCTGTAGGTCTGCGCCGCGGCGTCGTAGGCCTCGCTGACCTCCAGGCGCGGGGTGCCGGCCTGGCTGTACCAGCGCTTGAACTGGGTCAGGTCGACGCCGTTGGCGTCTTCCATGGCCTTGATGAAGTCGTCGCAGGTCACCGCCTGGCCGTCATGGCGCTCGAAGTACAGGTCGCTGCCCTTGCGGAAACCCTCGGTGCCCAGCAGGGTGCGGACCATGCGCACCACTTCGGCACCCTTCTCGTACACGGTCAGGGTGTAGAAGTTGGAGATCTCGATGAAGCTGTCCGGGCGCACCGGATGGGCCATAGGGCCGGCATCCTCGGCGAACTGGTGGGTGCGCAGGTAGGCCACGTCCTCGATGCGCTTGACCGTGCGCGAGTTCATGTCGGCGCTGAACTCGGCATCGCGGAACACCGTGAAGCCTTCCTTGAGCGACAGCTGGAACCAGTCGCGGCAGGTCACGCGGTTGCCTGACCAGTTGTGGAAGTATTCGTGGGCCACCACGCCTTCGACCCGTTGGTGGGCGGCATCGGTGGCGGTCTCGGCGCGGGCCAGCACGCAACTGGAGTTGAAGATGTTCAGGCCCTTGTTTTCCATGGCGCCCATGTTGAAGTCGTTGACCGCGACGATCATGAAGATGTCCAGGTCGTACTCCCGGCCATAGACCTCCTCGTCCCAGCGCATGGACTTCTTCAGGCTGGCCATGGCGTGGTCGCACTTGTCGATGTTCTCCGGCTCGACGTAGATGCGCAGGGTGACGTCCCGGCCGGACTGGCGGGTGAAGCTGTCCTCGACGCACCACAGGTCGCCGGCGACCAGGGCGAACAGGTACGCCGGCTTCATGAACGGGTCTTCCCAGGTCGCCCAGTGCCGGCCGTCTTCGCCCTGGCCTTTTTCGAAGGTGCCGCTGCCGACCGGGTTGCCGTTGGACAGCAGCACCGGGTAGCGATGCTGCTCGGCGATCACCGTGGTGGTGAAGGTGCTCATCACGTCCGGGCGGTCGAGGTAGTAGGTGATCTTGCGAAAGCCCTCGGCCTCGCACTGGGTGCAGAACATCTTGCCGGACTTGTACAGGCCCTCGAGGGCCGTGTTGCTTTCCGGGTGGATCTTCACGCTGGTGTCGACGGTGAAGCGCTCGGCCTTGGGCTGCAGGGTCAAGCTGTCATCGTCGAGCTGGTAGTCACCGGCGGCCAGGGGCTGGTCGTCCAGTTGCACGCCCAGCAGCTCCAGTTGCTGGCCATCGAGCACCAGCGGCGGCAGGCCCGCGCCACGCGCGGGGTTGCGGCGCATGACCAGTTGCGCATGGACCAGGCTGTGGTCCTCGAACAGCTCGAAGGTCAGGTGCGTCTCGTCGATCAGGTACTCGGGCGCCTGGTAGTCCTTGAGGTAGATCACTTGCGGTTGTTCGGTACGCATGGTGGCGGTCCTTTTACTGGTGCACGGCCAATTGGTAGGCCGTGTACTTGCGAATGTTGATCACGCCGGTGTCGAAGATCAGGTACTGGCCCTTGATACCCAGCAGCGTGCCTTCGGCCACCGGGTTCTTGTCGAGGTTGAAGCTGACGATCTTCGACGGGTAGGCCTCGACCGGGTAGCGCATCTCGACCACCTCGGCATCCGGCAACGGCTGGATGGCCTGCAGGCCGAAGCGCTCCTGCAGGGCGCGCAGGCCCTCGGCACAGGCGTCGAAGATCCGCTCGCGGATGGCCGGCAGGTCCAGCGCCTCGGCATCGCCCTTGAGCAGGGCACGCCAGTTGGTGCGGTCCGGCACCTGGCTGCGCAGCAGGTCCTCGACCAGCCCGGACTGTTGCCGGGTGGCCACGCGCAGGATCGGCAAGGCCTGGCTGGCGCCCTGGTCGAGCCAGCGGGTGGGCAGTTGGGTGGCCCGGGTGATGCCGACCTTGATGCCCGACGAGTTGGCCAGGTACACCACGTGGTCGGTCATGCAGAACTGCTCGCCCCAGGACGGTTCGCGGCAGGTGCCGGCGTCGTAGTGGCATTTTTCCGGGGCCATGATGCACACATCGCACTGGGCCAGCTTGGTCATGCAGGGGTAGCAGTAGCCCTGGCTGAAGCTGGTCTTGGTGCGCTTGCCACAGTGGGTGCAATGGATGGCGCCGAGGTACTCCAGGCGCAGGGACTTGCCGATCAGCGGGTTGACCGGCACCTGCTCCTCGCCCAGGCGAAAGGCGTACTGCACGACCGGTGCTTCCAGGCGTACCGCCATCTTGCTCAGAGAGCCACGTGCGAGTTCGATCAATGTACCGAGTCCGACTTGAACAGGAGGTTGGCGATCGGCGCCGACTTCGAGGCGCATTCCTGCGGGCCCATGTAGCCGGTGCGCTGCTCCTCCGGGAGGTTCTTCATCTCCCAGGCGATCACCGCCTGCAGCGACAGTTCCTTCTGCTCGGGGGTGAGCTTGCGGCCGTCGGCCCATTTGCCGATCTCCACGGCCGTCTTCAGGCTTTCGTAGATCTCCGGGGTGATGTTTTCGATCATTTGCGCGAACGTGGACATAGCGTCTCCTCAGTCAGGCCGACAGTTTACGCCGGGCAAGCGCCCCACCCAAGAGCCCGGTCAGGCATCCGATGAGCAGCCCGCCAACGTGGGCAGCATTGGCGATCTGGCCGAAGCCCAGCTGGCTGACCACACCGCTCAGGCACACCAGCAGCCAGATGAGCATCATCGCCAGCACGCCCCTGGGCAGGCTGAACAACGGGTTGGGCGCCAGCCACTGGTACAGCCAGACATGCCCGAGCAAGCCGTAGAGCACCCCGGACAAACCGCCGAACAGGCTGGGGCCGCCCACGAAATGCTGGGCCAGGTTGGAAACCAGGCTGAACAGCAGGGTCAGCAGCAGGAGCCTCCAAGGCCCCTGGCGCAGCTCGATACGTCGCCCGAGCTCCCAGTACCACAGGCCGTTCATCGCCAGGTGCAGGATGCCGAAGTGCAGCAGCATGGGCGATACCAGCCGCCACCACTGGCCCTCGGCCAGGCCCTGGGCCAGCGGGGTGAAGTACAGGTAGTCGCCCTGCACGTGAAATTGCAGGAAGGTGAACCAGCCGATGGTCGAGAGGCTCTCGCCCAACCCTGTGAGGCCAGCCACCACCAGGCACAGCAGGAGGACGGCGACGGTGACCTTGCAGGCGCGGGCCTGCTCCGCCAGCGACGGCGGCCTCGGGCCGTTCTCCGCCAGAGCGGTGCCCTCGGGCAGTTCCAGGTCGGCATTGCCATCGGGGAAGCGCTGGTACAGTTGGCGCACGTCGTCGGCCAGGTGCGGGGGCGCCCAGAGCACCTGCTCCTCGCCCTCCTCGACCACCCGGTGCGGCACCTGCAGGCGCCGCAGCAGGGCGACGAAGCCACTGAGGTCGACCGCAAGCGGCAGGCGCATCACTTCGATCACATTCATTGGCTGGCCTGCGGACGGTCGACGTCGACCCAGACGAACTTGTGCGGGTCGATGCGTGTCTCGTCGTCCAGCCGATAGGCCGCCAGCTTGCCGTACAGCACCGCGCTGTAGTCCAGGCAGGCGAGGTTGTCGCGGATCGGTGCCGGCCGGCCGCTGCGCCAGTAGTGGCCGACGAACAGCAGCGGCTCGTCCTCGGCGTAGCGCAGCAGAGCGTTCTTCTCGCTGCGGCTCAGTGGCGTGCGGGCCACCTCTTCGGGCAGGGCGTCGGGCTGGAACACGATGTCCCCGTAGGTCTTCGGGTCTTCCTCCCAGAACTTGGTACGGAAGAAGGCGCGGGTCAGGCCGTCGCCGCCAGTCAGGGTCAGGCCGTCCGGCAGGCGCATGTCGGTGCCACGCAGCAGGCGGTTGCACACGGTCGCGGCGAAACTGCCGGAAACCGCCGAGGCCTGGACGAAATGCGCGTCGATGCAGCCGTCCGGGTACTGCTGGCGCAACGGCTCGATCAGCCGCGGGTCCCAGCAGGCATGCACCAGGCGGAAACGGCCGGCGTCGAGGAACAGCGGCAACTGGTAGAACCACTGCAGGAAGTCGTGCCAGTCGCCGGGGTGCTGGGCGAACTGGGTCAAGGTCTCGTCGATCAGGCGGGCATGGCGCGGGGTGTGCTCGCGGACGAAGGTCTTGCCGCTGCCGGGCAACGCCGGGGTGACCCAGCCCAGAGCGTTGTACTCATGGTTGCCCATGATGCAGAAGGCCTGGCCGGCCTCGACCATGTCGTGGACGATGTGCAGCGCTTCGCGGATGCGCGGGCCGCGATCGACGATGTCGCCGAGGAACAGGGCCTGGCGCCAGGGATGGCGCCAGACGCCGCCCACGCGCTTGTAGCCCAGGGTATCGAGCAGGCGTTCGAGGGTCAGGGCACAGCCGTGCACATCGCCGATGATGTCGAAACTTCGCGCCGGATCGAGCATCAGTCGCCTCCACCTCCAAGGCGGCTGCCCCAGCCAAGCTTGGTGCGGCAGACCTCGTAGTAATTGTGGTCCAGCGGGTGGATCAGGCGCAGCTTCTGCGGCTTCTTGCTCACCGTGATGGTGTCGCCGGGCGCGCAGGTGAAATGGTTCTGGCCGTCGCAGGAAACCTGCGGGTAGATCTGCAAGTCCTGGGAGACGACGATCTTCAGCTCGCTGTTGCCGTCCACCACGATCGGCCGCCCGGACAGGGTATGCGGGTACATGGGCACGATGACGATGGCGTCGAGCTTGGGGTGCATGATCGGCCCGCCGGCGGACAGTGCGTAGGCGGTGGAGCCGGTCGGCGTGGCGACGATCAGGCCGTCGGCCTTCTGGCTGCAGACGAACTGGCCGTCGATGTAGATCTCGAACTCGATCATCCGCGTCGACTTGCCCGGGTGCAGCACCACGTCGTTGAGTGCGTCGCCCTGGCCAATGGCCTCGTTGTGGCGGCGTACCTCGGCCTGCAGCAGGAAGCGGTTCTCCACCAGGTAATGGCCGTCGAGCACCTCGGCGACCTTGACCTCCAGCTCGTCGGGACGGATGTCGGTGAGAAAGCCCAGGCTGCCACGGTTGATCCCCAGCACCGGGATGTTGTGCCGGGCCAAGGCGCGGGCGGCGCCGAGCAGGCTGCCGTCGCCGCCAACCACGATGACCAGGTCGCAGACCTCGCCCAGCAGCTTGCGTGTGGAGGTCTGCAAGCCATGGCCGGGCAAGACTTCGGCGATGGTGTCCTCGAGGATCACGTGCAGGTGGCGCTCGAGCAGGAATTTTTTCAGGCGGCGGATGGTGTCGAGCACCTGGGAGCTGCCGAGGCGGCCGATGATACCGATATTGCGAAATTGCTCCATGGTGCTCCTGCGAGGCTCTGCGGCGGGTGACGGGCGCATGGCGCCGATGCCGGGATTATGGGCGAAACGACCCGCCAGCGGCAAACCGGCTATGCTCGCAGGATGACGCCCTTCGCCGATCTGCACGCCCTGCCCCGCCAGTTGCGCCAACCTGCGGTGCGCGACCTGGCCTGGGCACTGGTATCGCCCCCGTTGCTGCGCGCGCCGCCCTGCCGCCAGCGCCATCCGCTGGCGGCCAGTGCCTGGGCCGACGATCCGCGGCGCCTGCGCCAGTGGCTGCTGGCGCTGGATGCCGACGACCAGCCCCTGCGCAGTTGGCTGGCCCGGCTCACCAGCCGCCGCCTGGGCCTCTACTACGAAAGCCTGTGGCAGTTCGCCCTGGGCCAGGCCCCGGGCATCGAGCTGCTGACCGCCAACCTGGCGATCCGCGAAGGTGGGCATACCTTGGGCGAGCTGGACATCCTGCTGCGCGACCGCGAGGGCGTGCATCACCTGGAACTGGCGATCAAGCTCTACCTCGGGCCGGTGGGCGACGCAGGCCATGACCCGGTGCACTGGCTCGGGCCCGGCTGCCACGACCGCCTGGACCTGAAGCTCTCGCACCTGACCGGGCACCAGTTGCCGATTTCAGGACGCCCGCAGAGCCGCCAGGCGCTGGCGCGACTGGGGGTGGACGAGGTGCAGGCGCACCTGTGGCTGGGCGGCTACCTGTTCTACCCCTGGCCCGGGCAGGCCGAGGCGCCGACCGGGGCTGAGCCGCGCCACCTGCGCGGCCGCTGGCTGCACCGGCGCGACTGGCCGGCCTATGCGGCTGGCTGCGCCCCTGGCCGCTGGCAAGCCCTGCCTCGTCACGCCTGGCTGGCGCCGGCGCGGGTACAGGCACAGGACTGCTGGTTGCCGGAACGGTTCGAGGCTTGGCTCGAAGGGCTGGACGACGTGGCACCCGCGCAACTGCTGGCCAGGTTGCAGGCCGCTGAGGACGGAGTCTGGGAAGAAGCCGAGCGGCTGTTCCTGGTGGCTGACCGTTGGCCACATCTACCGGGGTGAAGCTACACATACCCTGCCCCCCGCGAATGACAGCGTTCACAGGTCACACTGTGGGATCGGGCATGCCTGCGAATAGGCTGCAAAGCAGCCAGAACACGACTTGGCTCAAGGAAAAACCCCAAACCAGCGATTAGAGTGGAAAACACGCGCCGCCAGAGCGCCATCCCGACCTGATGACGAGGACCGACCATGGTTTCATCCACACCCGCCGCGCACTATGCGCGCTTGTCCATCGCCCTGCACTGGCTGATGCTGGTGCTGCTGGCCGCCGTCTACGCCTGCATCGAGCTGCGCGGGCTGTTCCCCAAGGACAGCGCCGAACGCGACCTGATGAAGACGCTGCACTTCACCCTGGGCCTGACGGTGTTCGTGCTGGTATGGCTGCGCCTGGCCATGCGCCTCGCGCGCCCCACCCCGCCGATCGTGCCCCGGCCACCGGCCTGGCAGACCGGCCTGGCCCACCTGGTGCACATGCTGTTGTACCTGATGATGATCGGCCTGCCGTTGGCCGGCTGGTTGATCCTCAGCGCCGCCAACAAGCCGATCCCGTTCTATGGCCTCGAACTGCCGGCGCTGATCGCCCCCGACCCGGACCTGGCCAAGTTCATCAAGGGCTGGCACGAGCGGATCGGCAGTTGGGGCTACTGGCTGATCGGTTTGCATGCCCTGGCAGGCCTCTACCACCACTATGTGCGTCGCGACAACACGCTGCTGCGCATGCTGCCCTACAAGTAGCCACGCCGGCCCTGCAGGCCGCCGGTATGCAGGAAGATCAGCCGCGTGCCTGGCGCGAACCGCCCGGCCGCGGCCTGCTCGCGCAGGGCCATCAGCGCCTTGCCGGTGTAGACCGCCTCCAGCGGCAGGGCTGTCTGGCGCTCGGTTTCGTCGATGAAGGCCAGCAGTTCATCGTCGATACGGGCAAAACCGCCACGGCAAGCTTCGTGCAATACGTAGCCGCGGGCGCCGGCCAAGGCCGCCACATTCTGCGGCGCGCCATGCTCCCTGGGTACCGCCAGGGCGCCATGCACCGGGTGCCGGCCTGCTTCGGCCAGGACGATGCCGGCGAGGGTCGTGCCCGTGCCGGCAGCCAGCCACCAGGCGTCGTAGTCGTCCCAGCCCACGGCAGCCAGCTGCGTCCTGCCCTGTTCGACGATCAACCCGCAGCCTTGCGCCCCTGCCAGGCCGCCACCACCCTCGGGGATGCAGTGCCAGCCTGGATAGCGCGCCTGCCAAGAGTCCCAGAAACCCGGCTCATGACGTGCCCGGTAGCCACCATAGCCCAGCCAATGTAGCGCCATGCCCAAGTCCTGGAGATCGCGCACCGTCGGAGTGTCTCGGGGATGACCACGCAGCAGGCCAGCGGTGGCGAACCCAAAGCGCTTACCGGCTGCCGCCAGGGCATGGAGGTGGTTGGAGTGATCGCCACCGAGGCTGATCAGGCCGGGCGCGCCGGCTGCCCGGGCTTCGTGCAGGTGATGGCGGAGCTTGAACCATTTGTTGCCGCTGAGCAGCGGGTCGACCAGGTCCAGGCGCAGCACCGCGACCTCGACGCCGGCCTGGTCGAGCCAGGGCAAGGTCAAGGATTGCAAGGGGGCTTGAGGGAGATTGGAAAAGGCTGGAGACATTGGGCGAGTCTATCAGGTGCCGGCACGCTGCTGGTCAGTTGAGACATGCGCGCCTCTAGGGCCCAGCAAAGCTGCCTCATGTGCGGTTGGCCCAGGCCCTGTACAAGTGGGGCTGCTTTGCAGCCCATCGCCGGCTCACAGCTCCGCCGCCAGCCTCGCCCCCTGGTTGATCGCCCGCTTGGCATCCAGCTCGGCGGCCACATCGGCGCCACCGATCAGATGCACCGACTGCCCCGCCGCCAGCAGCCCTTCGTGCAGTTCACGCAGCGGCTCCTGGCCAGCGCAGATCACCACGTTGTCCACCACCAGCACCTGCGGCTCGCCCTCGCCGATACGCACATGCAGGCCGTCGTCGTCGATGCCCAGGTACTCGACACCGTTGAGCATCTGCACCTGCTTGTTCTTCAGCCCGGTACGGTGAATCCAGCCGGTGGTCTTGCCCAGGCCGTCGCCGACCTTGGATTTCTTGCGCTGCAGCAGGTACACCTGGCGGGCCGGCGCATGCGGCTCGGCCTTGATGCCGGCCACGCCACCGCGCGCCTGCAGCTGCGTATCGATGCCCCACTCCTTCCAGAACGCGGTACGGTCCTGGCTGGTCGCCACACCCTGGTGCACCAGGTACTCGGACACGTCGAAACCAATGCCGCCAGCACCGATCACCGCCACGCGCTCGCCCACCGGCTTGCGCTCGAGCAGCACGTCCAGGTAGCTGAGCACCTTGGCATGCTCGATACCCGGAATCGCCGGAGTGCGTGGGCTGATGCCGGTTGCGAGGATGACCTCGTCGAAACCACCCGCCACCAGTTCGGCCACGCTGACACGGGTGTTCAGGCACAACTCGACCCCCGTACGCTTCACCTTGTTGCGGAAGTAGCGCAGGGTCTCGAAGAACTCCTCCTTGCCCGGTACCCGCTTGGCCACGTTGAACTGCCCGCCGATCTCGCCAGCGCCATCGAACAGGGTCACCTGGTGCCCGCGCTCGGCGGCCACGGTGGCCGCGGCGAGGCCGGCGGGGCCGGCGCCGACCACGGCGATGCGCTTGGCCTGGGCGACAGGCAGGTAGTTCAGCTCGGTCTCGTGGCAGGCGCGCGGGTTGACCAGGCAACTGGTGAGCTTGCCGCCGAAGGTGTGGTCCAGACAGGCCTGGTTGCAGCCGATGCAGGTGTTGATCTCGTCGGCACGCCCCTCGGCGGCCTTGTTGACGAAGTCCGGGTCGGCGAGGAACGGCCGGGCCATGGAGACCATGTCGGCATCGCCCTCGGCCAGCACCGCCTCGGCCACCTCCGGGGTGTTGATGCGGTTGGTGGTGATCAGCGGGATCTTCACCGCGCCACGCAGCTTGGCGGTCACCTTGCTGAACGCCGCGCGCGGCACCTTGGTGGCGATGGTCGGGATGCGCGCCTCGTGCCAGCCGATACCGGTGTTGATCAAGGTGGCGCCGGCCCCCTCGATGGCCTTGGCCAACAGGACGATCTCGTCCCAGGTACTGCCGCCCTCCACCAGGTCGAGCATCGACAGGCGGAAGATGATGATGAAGTCCTCGCCCACCGCCTCACGCACCCGACGGACGATCTCCACCGCCAGGCGCATGCGGTTCTCGTAGCACCCTCCCCAGCGGTCGGTACGCTGGTTGGTGTGGGCGGCGAGGAACTGATTGATGAAGTAGCCCTCCGAACCCATGATCTCGACGCCATCGTAACCGGCGCGCCGGGCCAGCACGGCGCACTGGACGAAGTCGGCGATCTGCTTCTCGATGCCCGCCTCGTCCAGTTCTCTGGGTTTGAACGGGTTGATCGGTGCCTGGATGGCGCTGGGCGCCACCTGGCGTGGGCTGTAGGCATAGCGCCCGGCATGGAGGATCTGCAGGCAGATCTTGCCACCGGCGGCATGCACGGCCTGGGTGACGATACGGTGCTGCTCGGCCTCTTCCTCGGTGCTGAGCTTGGCCGCTCCGGAATACACGCCGCCTTCGTCGTTCGGCGCGATGCCACCGGTGACCATCAGGCCGACACCGCCCCGGGCACGCTCGGCGAAATAGGCAGCCATGCGCTCGAAGCCGCCGGGGCGCTCCTCCAGGCCAGTGTGCATGGACCCCATCAGGGTGCGGTTGCGCAAGGTGGTGAACCCCAGGTCGAGCGGGGCCAGCAAGTGTGGATAGCGGTCGGCGGCCATGGAAGAACTCCCCATGAGGCATGATCACGGAATGCGGGTACCTCGGCCGGCATGGCGGGCCCCGTCGTTTGTCTGGCGTCGACATTAAACAGCCGCTTGAACGCGCTCAATGATCGAAACAGACAACTTGATGATCCTGCTGCACAGCCCCTCAGTGGCTGGCCGCCCGGCTTGCGCCCACCCCGGTCTGTCCTCGCACGAACTGATCTTCGAACGCTTCCCGCTCGCGCCTGGCCTGGGCGGTCTGGTCGCGCCGGGAGAACACGTAGGCGGCGAGAAAGGCCAGCGGCATGGAGAACAGCGCCGGCTGGGTATAGGGGAACAGGGGTTCGGCGAAATGCAGCACATCGACCCACACCAGCTTGGACAACACCACGAAGGCGATAGCGCTGGCCAAGCCGACATAGCCGCCCGCCAGGGCCCCGCGAGTGGTCAGGCCTTGCCAGAACATCGACAGGAACAGCACGGGAAAGTTGGCGGATGCGGCGATGCCGAAGGCCAAGGCGACCATGAAGGCCACGTTGATATTTTCGAAGACGCTGCCCAAGCCGATCGCCACCAACCCAAGGGCAAGCGTGGCCAGCTTGGTGACGCGCAACTCCTGCGCCTCGCTCGCCGCCCCCTTCATCAACACGCGCGCATAGAGGTCGTGGGCGATGGCCGATGCCCCGGCCAGGGCCAGGCCCGAGACCACGGCCAGGATGGTGGCGAAGGTGACCGCCGACAGGAAGCCCAGCAACAGGTTGCCGCCGACCGCCTGCGCCAGGTGCATGGCGACCATGTTGCCGCCTCCGAGCAGCTTGCCGCCCACCTGCCCGCCTTCGAAGAACTGCGGCTGCTGGCTGACGATCACGATCGACGCCAGGCCGAGCAGGAAGATGACATTGAAGAAATAACCGATGAAACCGGTGGCGTAGAGCACCGACTTGCGGGCCTCCCGTGCGTCGCTCACGGTGAAGAAACGCATCAGGATATGCGGCAGCCCCGCCGTGCCGAACACCAGCCCCAGGCTCAGCGAAAGTGCCGTCAGCGGATCGGCGAGCAGGCTCCCGGGCGCCAGGAGCCGCTCTCCGAGGGCATGCGTGTCCATCGCCTCGCTGACCAGCGTGTCGTAGCTGAAGTCGAACGCCTTCAGCGCCAGGAACAGCACCAGCGAACCACCCACCAGCAACAGGAAGGCCTTGATGATCTGCACCCAGGTCGTCGCCACCATGCCGCCGAACGTCACGTAGAGCATCATGAGCGCACCGACGATCACCAGGGCGAGGTGATAGTCCAGGCCGAACAACAGCTTTATCAACTGCCCGGCGCCGACCATCTGCGCCACCAGGTAGAAGCACACGACGGTCAGGGAACCGATCGCCGCCATGGTGCGCACCTTGCCCTGGTCGAGCCGATACGAGGTGATGTCGGCGAACGTGAAGCGCCCAAGGTTACGCAAGCGCTCGGTCATCAACAGCAGCAGCACCGGCCAACCCGCGAAGAACGCGATGAGGTAGATGTAGCCATCCATGCCGGAGGTATAGATAAGCGCGGTGATGCCAAGCAGCGTGGAGGCCGACATGTAGTCCCCGGCGAGCGCCAGGCCGTTCTGCCATCCCGGGATGCCCCCTCCGGCGCTGTAGAAGTCGGAGGTGGAACGGGTGCGTCGGGCCGCCCACCAGGTGATGCACAAGGTGAAGACCACGAAGACCATGAACATGCCGATAGCATGCACATTGAGCGGCTGGCGCTGGTCGCCATCGACCGTCGGTGCGGCCATCAGCAACCCTGGGTACAGCAGCAAGGCCAGCGGTAGCAGTCTGTTCATGCCCGGTCCTCCTGCTCCAAGCCGGCGACCAACGATTGCGTCATACGGTCGAATTCGCCGTTGGCGCGGTACACGTAGAACCCGGAAAGCACGCAGAAGAACAGGAACAGGAACGCGCCTGCAGCGACCCCGAACGTCAGGTTCGAGCCTGGCGCCAGCCGCATGGCGATCAGCTCGGGCCAGAACGAAACCAGCGCCATGTAGCCATAGAAAGAGGCTAGGATCAGCGAGAACAGGCTCAGCGTAAAACGGTTGCGCCGCGCCACCAGTTGCTGGAACTGGGCACTGCGACGAATGCGGGCATACAGCGGACTGGACATGGGACACCTCCGGCAACGTACTTGTTGTTATTGGGTTTGCGGGTGCAGCAGGTCGATCAATGTTCGGCGCTGGCCATGTCCTCCGTTTGCTGCCTGGCCCACTGGCGCAGTACGAACTTCTGGATCTTGCCGGTGGCGGTCTTGGGCAATGCCACCAGCGACACGTGCCGCGGCGCCTTGAAATGCGCCAGGCGCTCGCGGCACCAGCGGATCAGGTCCTCGCCACTGGTGCTGGCCTGGGCATCGGCGCGCAAGGTCACGAAGGCATGCGGCGTTTCCCCCCAGCGCGGATCAGGGCGGGCCACGACGGCGGCCTCGACCACCCCTGGATGCAGGTAGAGCACCTCTTCGATTTCCAGCGAGCTGATGTTCTCTCCGCCGGAAATGATGATGTCCTTGGCGCGATCCTTGATTTCCACGTAGCCGTCCGGGTGCAGCACAGCCAGGTCACCGGTGTGCAACCAGCCGTTGGCCAGCGCGCTACGGGTGGCCTCGGGGTTGTCGAGGTAGCCTTTCATCACCGTGTTGCCGCGCACCACCAGTTCACCCAGGGTGAGCCCGTCGGCCGGCACCGGCTGGCCGGTGTCCCTATCCAGCACCGTGGCCTCCTCGAGCATGGGATGGGCGACGCCCTGGCGGCTCATGAACTGGGCACGCGCCTCCAGCGGCAGCTCGTCGACGCCCGGTTGCCACACGCAAAGGGTGCTAGGCCCATAGCTTTCGGTCATGCCGTAGGCGTGGGTGATGCTGAAGCCGCGCGCCTCCATCGCGGCGATCACCGCGCTCGGCGGCGCCGCCCCGCCGGTGATGACCGACACCGGTGATGCGTTGGGCCGCACGCCCGGATCGTCGGCATGAATGAGCATCGACATCACCACGGGCGCGGCGCTCAGATGGGTCACGGCATGCTCGGCGATAGCGGCGTGTATCGCTTCGGCCTGCACCTTGCGCAGGCACACGTGGGTGCCTGCGGCCAGCGTCACCGCCCAGGTGTGGCTCCAGCCATTGCAATGGAACATCGGCAAGGTCCACAGGTAGACGCTGCGCGGCCCCAGCTGGAAGATCAACGCGCCGGCGCAGGCATTGAGGTAGGCGCCGCGATGATGCAGCACCACGCCCTTGGGATCGCCCGTGGTACCCGAGGTGTAGTTGATCGCGATCGACTGCCATTCGTTTTGCGGTGCCGTCAATGGCCGGCCCGGGTCGCCCTGGGCGAGGAACGTTTCGTAGTCCAGGTCGTGGGCCAGGTCTCCCCCTTCGGCCTGGGCATCGTCGATACCGACGAGCAAGGGGCGCGACGCCAGCATGGCGAGCGCCTCGTGCACGACCGCGCCGAACTCACGGTCGCAGATCAGTACCTTGGCCCCGCTGTGACGCAGGATGAAGGCGATGCTCCGCGCCTCCAGCCGTATGTTGATGCAGACCAGCACGGCCCCCGCACCGGGTACCCCATAGTGGGCTTCGAGCATCTCGGGGACATTGGGCGCCAGCACCGCCACCCGTTCGCCCGGCTGCACACCGACCCGCTCGAGCGCGCTGGCCAAGGCACGGCTGCGCTGGTGCAACTGGCGGTAGGTGTAGCGCCGCGCGCCATAGACCACCGCGTCGCGTTCCGGGTACACCTGCGCGGTGCGCTTGAGGAAGGACAACGGCGAAAGCGGGACATGGTTGGCTTCGGTGGGCGCAAGCTCATGCTCGAAAGTCGATGACGTCATGACAGGCCCCTCGCTGACTCAGGGGCAAACGATGGCCGGGCGCCGAAGCGCCCATGGCGTGGTTGCACACACATACGAACCTCCTGACCGTTGCAGGTCTCTTGTTGTTCTGGCGAGGCGAATCACAGGCTGGCGCACAAATGGCCGCCATCGACCACGATCTCGGCGCCACTCATTGCCCGGCCGGCATCGCTGGCCAGCAGCAACAGCGCCCCGTCCAGGTCTGCCGGCTGGTTGAAGCGTCGACTGGGAATACGTGCGCGAAGCTTTTCTCCGGCATCGCTGGCCAGAAACGCCTCGTTCAGGTCGGTGGCCACGTAGCCCGGCGCCAGGGCGTTCACACGGATGCCATGGCGCGCCATTTCCAGGGCCATGGCGCGGGTCAGATGGGCAAGCCCCGCCTTGGCCGCCAGGTAGGGACCGACAGCGCCGGCCACACGGCTGGCCAGGATGGAAGTGACGTTGATCAGGCTGCCACCCTGCCCCGCCGCCACCATCCTGCGCGCGGTTTCCTGGGCCATGGCCCAGGCCCCCTTGAGGTT
This sequence comes from Pseudomonas sp. I2, assembly GCF_040984075.1. Taxonomy (NCBI): domain Bacteria; kingdom Pseudomonadati; phylum Pseudomonadota; class Gammaproteobacteria; order Pseudomonadales; family Pseudomonadaceae; genus Pseudomonas; species Pseudomonas sp. I2. Next base: position 66,078 of record NZ_JBCGFQ010000012.1, on the reverse strand, counting down.
GGTATCGAGCACGTGGTCCCAGCGTTCATCGTCACAGGCCAGCAGGGGCTGGCTGTCGCTCACGCCGGCGTTGTTGACCAGCACATCCAGCGGGCCAACGCTATCGAGCACGCGGCAGATGTCGTCGCGTCGCGTCACATCGAGTGCGCAGGCACGGGCGCGGCCACCGACGGCTTCGATAGCGTCCACCAGGCTTTCCAGGGGGTGCAGGCGCCTGGCCGTCACGACCACCTCGGCACCGGCGGCGGCGAGGGTCTTGGCGAAGTGCCGGCCCAGGCCACTGGAGGCACCGGTCACCAGCGCGCGGCGGCCGCCCAGGTCGAACAGTTGGGCGATCGATGGTTGCATCAGCGTACCTCCTGGCGTGAGTCCAAGAGTTTTTTCGCCAGGCTCATGCGGTGCACTTCGCTCGGGCCGTCATAGATGCGGAAGGGTCGAATGTCCCGGAAGATCCGCTCGACAACGGTGTCCCCAGTCACCCCGCGCCCGCCCAGCACCTGCACGCACCGATCGACCACCCGCCACAGCGCTTCGGCGCTGATCACCTTGGCCATGCTCGAGTCGACATTGGCGCGCTCGCCCCGATCGAGCACCCAGGCGCAATGCCAGACCGCCAAGCGCACGACGTGCAGGTCCATCTGGTTGTCGGCCAACATGAAGCCCACGCCCTGGTGCTCCCCCAGTGGCCTGCCAAAGGCATCGCGGGTACGCGCATAGTCGCAGGCGATATCGTGGGCGCGCCGTGCAGCGCCGAGCCAACGCATGCAATGGGTCAGGCGCGCCGGGGCCAGACGCACCTGGGCATAGCGGAAGCCTTTGCCGACTTCGCCCAGTACATCGCTCGCCGGAACGCGCAGATTGTCGAAGCGCAGTTGCCCGTGACCGCCTGTGAAGCAGCTGTCCAGCGAGTCCAACTGACGCTCGTGGATGATCCCGTCGCGCTTCATGTCGGACAGGAACATGGTCGCGCTGCCATCCTCCATGCGCGCCATGATGATGGCGAACTCGGCGCCCTCGGCACCGGTGATGAGCCATTTGCGGCCATTGATGAGGTAGTCGTCGCCATCGCGTGTGGCGGTGGTACGCAGCATCGAAGGGTCGGAACCCGAACCGGGCGCAGGCTCGGTCATGGCGAAGCAGGAGCGCGCCCGGCCTTGCACCAGGGGACGTAGCCAGCGGTCTTTCTGGGCTTCGGTGGCGACGCTATCCATCAGGTGGATGTTGCCTTCGTCAGGAGCGTGGATGTTCAACGCCACCGGGCCCAGGGGTGAATACCCCGCCTCCTCGAAAACGATCGCCTTGGCGGCATGGCTCAAGCCCAGGCCGCCCATCTCGCGACTGGCGTGGGGCGTCAGCAGGCCGGCCGCGCGGGCACGGGCCAGCAGCGCCTGGCGTAGAGCCTCGCTGGGCCCATGCGGCCCCTGGCGGGGATCGTTCTCGAATGGAATGACCTGTTCGGCGATGAAGTCACGGGTTTTCGCCTGCAATGCAAGCAACTCGTCCGGGAGGGTGAAATTCATGGCTGTCCTTCTTGAGGGGTCGAGGAAGTTCGTGGGCGGACTGCGCTCATGGCACGGCCTTGGGGTTGCTGATCGTCAACCGGGAACGCGTGACCTGGTGCAGTGTCTCGAGCAGAACGTGGCGGCCCTCGGGCGCATCGTGGCGGCCCTCGCGGATGTCGCGGGCCAGGGTGCGTCGAACGTCCGGCAAGGGGCGTTGCGGCCCATCGCTGAGCGCCGACAGGCGAGCCTGTTCCTGGGTGGACACCTGGGCCTCCAGGCGGCCTTCGCGGGCGGCGATGGCCATGGCATTGGCGATCATCAACGCCTGGTAACGTAAATCGCCAGACAGCGCGGGAAGCACGTGCTCCAGCAAGGTCTGGCGTGCGATATCGAGCAATTGATGGGCATTGGGCTGGGTCATGGCGCGTCTCCATGGGTCATCTGCAGGATGTCGAGTTCCAGCTCAGGCAGCAGGCGGGCGGTGAGCGCCAGTTCGAGCGAGGGTTCTTCGCCGGACAGGTGGCGCTGCCCTTGCTGCAAGGCGATCACGGCCCAGCGCAGGGTCGCCATGACTTGCCAGTAGTGCAGTTGCTGGCGCTCTATGCGCAGCGGCGAAACCTCGTGATAACCCCGCAGGAAATCTTCGAGCGAACCGATGCCGCCGGCCTCCAGGTCGCGACGGGCGAAGCGCCAGCAGCGGGCGCTGAACCAGCCAAGGTCCTCGCAAGGGTCGCCCCAACCGGTGAACTCCCAGTCGAGTACGGCTTCCAAGCCCTGGTCGCTGGCCAGGTAGTTGCCCGTCCGGTAATCGCGGTGCAGCAGGCACAGGGCTGTGTCGCGAGGCGCATGCAGCTCGCACCAGCGCAACCCCCACTCCAGCACCGGGTAGGCATCGGCCAAGGTGTCGAGGTACTGGCGATAGGCAGCGATGGTCGCCAGGGCCGGCGAGCTGTCCGGCACGGGGAGGAAGTCCAGTGCGCGGCATGGCGGCCGGAGCCGATGCAAGCGGGCCAGGTTGGCACCGAGCTGCGCCGCCAACTGCGGCCTGCCCTCGGCACCGGCGCCAGCACTGAGCACGCGACCGGCAGCGACGCCAGGCACGTACTCCATCAGGAAGAACACACGCCCCATGACCTGGACATCGCGGCACAACCACAACGGCCGTGGCACTTTTACCCCGGCCTGATGGACCACCTTCAGAATCGCGAACTCCTGGGCGCGATCGAGACTGGCAGGCAGCGCGGAGACGGCGTCGCTGCGCAGAACCCAGCGCCGAGCGCCTGCCCAGGGACCGCCCTCGATCTGCAGCTCGAGCAACCAGTTCTCCTGGATGGCTCCCCCGCTCAAACGCTTGCGGGCCTTGATGAGCACCTGCCGCGCTGCGGTGTGTTCACGGATGAAGTCACTCAAGCGGTTATCGCTCGTCACGGCTGCGAGCGCCTCACTGGCCGGAGAAATCGTGTGGGAACTGCTCATGAGTCGATGTGCCCTGCCTTTGGTTTTGGGTTGGCAAAGCACTTGAGCAATGCGTGGGCCAACTTTGCCTAGGCTGTTGCAAAGTGCCCTGCGGGCCCTGTCATAGCTGGATTCCCACCCCGGCGCCCTGATCCGTGGCAGCACCCTTGCGTTTCACATTTGCAATGAATTGATTCAATATCGAAACAATTCACTCCTGAAACAGAGGCTCTCCCCATGCGCTCCCCCTCCTCTCAGGTTGTCGTGCTCATCAGCCACTTGCAGCGCCCGCAACACCGCAGCCGCCTGGCCCAGGTGGTGGCCGGGCTGACCGCGGATTACCCGGACACCCACATCGAAGTGATCGATACCTCGGTAAGTGAAGCGCTACAGACCGCACGGGAGTGGGAGCAGCGCGCAGATGCCGATGTCTTCGTCTGCGCGGGCGCCACCGCCGCCTACCTGCGCAAGCACTTGAGCCGCCCAGTGCTGGCGATGCGCATTGGTGGAGGTGATTTGCTGCGTGCGCTGGGACAGGCGCGAGAGCACGCCTCGCAAGTGGCATTGCTCAGCTACAACCGCATCAACCATGACCTGGAGGCCATGGCGGCGCTGTTCACCGTGCAGGTCCACCAAGCCGCCTACAACACCCTGGAGGAGGCACGCCACGCGGTGGAGCATGCGGCCCAGTTGGGCTGTCGCAGCATCATCGGCTCCTCGACCGTCGTCGAGCTGGCGCAACAGGCAGGGCTCCATGGCGTGCTATCGCTGAGCGAGGACACCGTGCGCAAGGCTCTCGAGGAGGCCTTGGGCATTCTCGATAGTCAGCGCATCGAAAACGCCAAGCGCCGCCACCTCAATGCCGTGTTGCAGCACATTCCGGCCGGCGTGGCAGCGGTCGACAACCAAGGCATCGTGCAATCACTCAACCCAGCCCTGGCCCAACTGCTGGAACTGCCGCCAAGCGCGGCCCTGGGCCGGCCGTTGCAGGAGCTGTGCCCGGAGCTCGACCTTCAGCAGGCATTGCAGGAAGGAACGGGCGAAGAAAACCGGGTGATCCGGCTCGGCTCGCACGCCGTGGTCAGCAACCTGCTGCCGATTCTGGAAAACGGCCAGCGCACGGGCCTGGTGCTGACCTGCCAGGACATCACCGCCGTCCAGCGCGCGGACCAACGCATCCGCTCTACGCGACGCCCCGGCGCCTTCACCGCCAAGTACCGGCTCGAGCAACTCAATGGCGACAGCAAGGCCAACCGCGACATGCTGCACCTGGCCGAGCGTTTCGCGGCCAGCCACTCGACCATCCTGATCACCGGCGAAAGCGGTACCGGCAAGGAGTTGCTGGCCCAGGGCATCCATAATGCGAGCCCGCGCCGGCAGGGCCCGTTCGTGGCCATCAACTGCGCAGCCTTTCCCGAATCCCTGCTGGAAAGCGAACTGTTCGGGTACGAGGAAGGGGCTTTCAGCGGCTCGCGCAAGGGAGGCAAGCCGGGCTTGTTCGAAGCGGCGCACCGCGGGACGCTGTTCCTCGACGAAATCGGCGACATGCCGGTATCGCTGCAAACACGCCTACTGCGCGTCCTGCAAGAGCGCGAGGTGCTGCGCCTGGGAGGCACCGAGCCGATCGCCATCGACGTTCGCATCATCGCGGCCACCCACCAGGACCTGCGTGCGGCCATGGAGGCAGGGCAGTTTCGCACCGACCTGTTTTACCGGCTGAACATCCTTCGCCTGCAAACGACGCCTTTGCGCGAGCGGCCTGAAGATATCGGCCTGATCAGCCGCAGTATCAGCCAGCGCCTGCTCGTCCAGGGTCAGCCGCCGGGCGCTGCGGACTTGCCAGCGGCCTTGCTGCCTTATCTGACGCGCTATGCCTGGCCGGGCAATGTCCGCGAGCTGGAGAACGTGATCGAGCGGGCCATGCTCTCGGCCCGTGAACTCATGCGCGACGACGCCGTGGACGAAGGATACCTGGCCCGTGTGCTCCCCGAACTGTGCGAAGGACCGCCCGCTTCGACCGCCAGGGAAAAACCGCCACGGGCAACGGACCTGCACACGATCGGGCAGGCTGCGCAGTTGCGCCATGTTCAGCAGACCCTGGAAAGCTGCCAGGGCAATCTCGACGAGGCCGCGCGTCGCCTCGGGATCAGCCGGACGACCTTGTGGCGACGGCTGCGCGCTGCCCGCTGAGCGAGCCTCGGTAAACCCCAGGGCCGCTTCGCGCCCCCCCATGCGGTGGCCATAAGGCTGTTTCCATTGGCCGAAAAAGCCGATCCCTCAGCCCTTGACATTAAAGTTAAGTTAAACGTTAGGGTGAACGTGAAAACCTACCCGGCATGCCGCTGAGCGAAATCCCTGGAGATACTGACACGTGAAACTCGGAACCGTCGCCACACTGACTGGCATACTCCTGACCCCCCTAGCGAACGCCGCCCTGGCAGACGCCAACGGCCTCCCCAAGCACGCCGACACCACGGTGATCGATATCGCGGGTCACCCGGTGCCCGTGCTCAAAGGCGGGCTGTACGACCGTTACCGCTCCAACCCTCCCCTGTCGGTGATCCAGGCCCAAGCGCCAGGCATGGACTTGAGCTGGTTCAAAGGCCTGGAAAAAACCAAGGTCGATATGGGGTTCGAGTCCTACTCGCCGAACTTCTACTACCAGAACAGCCGCGTGACCGCTGTCTACACGGCCGATCTCGAACGCCTGCGCGCATTGATACCGGCCCAGGTGCTGGAGCAGGTGCAGCCCCTGCAGGTATGGCCGGGGCGGGGCCTGGTGGCGTTCACGGCCTACACCTACGACTACTGCGACAACGACAGCTACAACGAAATCGCGCTGTCGATCATCACCAACAAACCTGGCAAAGCGAATCTCGGGCCCTTCACCCTGATCGGGCAGTCGCTGTCGAAAGACTTCTGGGGTTACGTACTCAAGCTCCCAGTGAACACGGAGCTCGCACGCGTGCGGGGTGTGGTGGGCTACAACCTGCCGAAATGGCTGACGGACATCAACCGCCGAGAGGAAGCCGCGACGGTCTCGTACGACCTCTTCGACGACCAGACCGGCAAGGTCGATGTGACCTTCAAGGCGAAGAAACTCGACGGCCTGTCCCATGAAGCCGACCTGGTGACGAACAGCTTCACCAACCTCGACCACGACGGCCAGTTGACCTACGGCTATGCAACGTCCAGGCAGACCCGCCATGCATCGAGCATGAGCGCGGACTCGGCAGAGCTGGTGCTCGGTGAAGGCAGCCTGTCGACCTACATCCGCTCGTTGAAGCTGGGCAAGCTGGTGAAATACGAATACGTGCCCGAGTTCCAGAGCGCCCTGTATGCGCCCAAGCCACTGGCAGCGCTGAACGCGGGCAAGTGATGACGATGCAGGCGGCGACAGCCCGCGTCGACGCCCGCCCTACTTCAGCGCCCTGCCAGCTTGCTCATGTGCAGGCGCAACGCTCGCCTTGCCCAGGGCGATCTCTTCGCGCAGCCGATTCAACACCCGCTGGGTATTGTCCACGCACGGCATGCCCTCGGGCTTGCTCTGGATGACATCGATCACCAGCAGCAGCTGCTCCTTGTTGTGTGCCAGGCGCTGTTGCAGCACTTCGATTTCCTCGACCTTGCGCTTGAGCCCCTGGAGCAGTTCGTCATGCTGCCAACCGTTCGAATCGACCGGCAACAGGTGGCGGATCTCTTCCAGGGAAAACCCGGCCGCCTGGGCACTGGTGATCATCTCCAGCACCCACACCGCGTCGGCCGAATAATCGCGGTAGCCGTTGGCCTTGCGCGCGACCGACTGGATCAGCCCGCTCGCCTCGTAGAAGCGGATGCGCGAAGGGGCCAGGCCGGTGATCCTGGCCAGCTCTCCGATTCTCATGGGACACACCTTCTGAAATGGATTGACCTTAAAGTGCACTTTAATCCTGGAGTCCTGCAGAGCCAAGGGGCGAAGTGGCTGAAGCCACCCACCCCCGACCCGCGCTGGACCACGCTGCACTTAGCTCATAACAAGGCTGTGGTCGCCCGTTCCATGGCTATAACCGCCCAGGCGCCAAAGCGGACCAGGGCGTGATCCTCAACTGGCGGCGCCAGGGCATGATGAGCTGTGCCATCGCGCACTACGACGGGATCGTCGCCTTCTCCCAGACCGACTTCACCGAAAGCCTGAAAAGCGTGACGGTGCCGGTGCTGGTGATGCATGGCGATGACGACCAGATCGTGCCCTATGACAACTCAGGCCCGCTCTGCGCCAAGCTGCTGCGTAACGGCACACTCAAGACCTACGCCGGCTTCCCCACGACATGCCGACCACTAACGCCGACGAGATAAACGCCGACCTGCTGGCCTTCATCCGTAGCTGAACCCTGCGGTGCGAGTGCAAGCCGCCCACTCCAGCCTTTTAAGCGCCCAGGCCACTGGCATTGACCCAGGTCCAAACCCTATCATCGACCAGGCTTATCCTTTACCCTTCCGTAACCCTGCAGCCCCTGGTGCATCAGTCGTTTTCAGGTGTTGAACAGGGCCATCGTTCGAGATTCAATGCATCGAGCGCCCGAGGTTTCGTGGAAAAATGCCCAGTATCCGTTCGATTTTCCACGTGGCCATTCCCGTTCCCAGCGAAAACTAAAGCTTCATGCGAAAACTCCTGGCAGGCGCCCTGGCGCTGGTGATGATCGCCGCCCTCTGCGGCTATGGTTTCTGGACCCAGCAACGCCCGGAAGGCCATTACCTTTCCGACCTGCGCATCGAGCTGGCGCTCAACCACGGGGTGCCGGGCGAACAGGGCAACCTGCTGGGCATCGAGCCGTTGCTCTACCCCAGTGACTACCAGAACCTGCAACGCCTGCACCGCAAGCTTTCCGCCTACCTGGAACAGGCCCGCGCCCTGGGGCTGGTCGGCCCGCGCACCGTGGTGGTGCTGCCGGAGCATATCGGCACCTGGCTGTGGGCCCGGGGCGAGAAGAACGAGCTGTACCAGGTCACCCAGCGCCGCGAGGCGTGGCAGTGGCTGGAGCTGAGCAACCCGCTGCGCTACGGCCTGGCCATGCTCGGCGCCACCGGTGACGACCGCCGCTCCGACGCCCACCTGCGCATGAAGGCGCAGCAGATGGCCGCCGACTACCAGCAGTTGTTCGGCGGCCTGGCCAAGGAATTCGGCGTGACGTTGGTGGCCGGCTCCATCGTGCTGCCCGCCCCTCATGTCGAACACGGCGTGCTGCGCACCGGCAGAGGCCCGTTGTTCAACAGCAGCCTGGTCTTCGCCAGCGACGGCTCGGTGCTCGGCCAGCCGCAGCGCCAGCAGTACCCGGACAGCGAGATGCGCCGCTATGTCCAGGACGGACGCCAGCATCCCCTGCAAGTGCTGCAGACCCCCGCAGGGCGTCTCGGCGTGCTGGTGGGCAGCGACAGCTGGTATCCAGAAAACCATCGGCAGCTGGCCCGTCAGTCGGTGGAGCTGATCGCCAACCCGGCATTCCTCAGTGGCAAGGACAGCTGGAGCGCCCCCTGGCGTGGCAATCGCCACCAGCGAGCCGCGGCCGAGCTGCCGTTGCAGCGCGGCGAGGTCAGCGAGCAGACGGCCTGGCAGCAATTGACCCTGGGCGCCACCCATGCCGGGGCCACCAGCATGAGCGTGTTCCTGCGTGGCCAGTTCTGGGAGCTGGGCAGCGATGGGCAGGGCTTTGCCAACCATGCCGGCGAGCAGTTGGCCGGCAACCCGAGCCACGGCGCCCGCCTGCTCAACCTGTGGCTGTGACGCGATGCCACGCCCCCGCGTACGCCTGGGTGATCTCTCGGTAGGCTTCGTCCAGCCCTTGGACGAGGCGCTGCGCCAGCTCGGCCACGACCCGGCGCCCTTGCTGCTCCGCTATGGGCTGGATGCCGCGCGCCTGGGCGAGGCCGGCGCACGCCTGTCGATCCCGCGCTACATGCACCTGGGCCATGCCGCCATCGAGCGCTGTGGCGATCCGGCCCTGGGGCTACGCATGGGCAGCCTGAGCCGCCTGGCCCAAGCCGGCCTTGCCGGCGTCACCGCGGCCCAGGCGCCCTGCCTGGGCGAGGCGGCACGCACCCTGCTGCGCTTCGAACCGCTGTACGCGGCCAACTACCGAGGCCGTTCGAGCTTCATCGAAGACGCCCAGGGCGCCTGGCTGCGCTTTTATTCCATCAGCCCCTACAACGCCTACAACCGCTTCGTGGTCGACTCGCTGCTGGCCGGCTGGCTGGCGCAACTGTCGGGCCTGGCCGGCGTGCCGGTGCAGGCCGAGCGCATGGAAATCGAGTTCGAGGCGCCCGCCTATGCCGCCCAGTACCAGGCCTTGTGCTGCGCGCCGGTGCAGTTCGGCGCCGCCAACAACCAACTGCGCCTGAGCCGGGCCACCCTGGAACGCGCCAACCCGCAGCATTGCCCAAGCACGTGGCAGCACCTGTTGCAGCTGTGCGAAGCGGAACTGGCCCAGCGCACCCGCATCCGCAGCCTGGGCGAACGCATCACCCACCTGCTCGGCCCCTTGCTCAACGGCGGGCGGGAACCGAGCCTGGAAGAAGTGGCGCAGCGCCTGCAGTTACCGAGCTGGACCTTGCGCCGCAAGCTGGCCGAGGAAGGCACCCGCTTTCGCGACCTGCTCAACGACACGCGACGCGACCTGGCCGAGACCTACATCCGCGATACGGAGCTGGCCTTTGGCGAGATCGCCTATCTGTTGGGGTTCGCCTCGGCAGAGGCCTTCCAGCGCGCCTTCAAGCGCTGGACCGGCCTGACGCCGGGGGCGTTTCGCCGCAACCAGCGGCGGGCGGGCACTTAGAGCTCGGTGGCGTCGTCCGCCGGCTCGGGGGTATCCAGTTGGTATGCCTGGTCTTCGAGCAGCTCTTCCTGATACTCATCCATAGGCCTGCGTCCTCTTCACTCGTTTGCACTCTCGGGTCATGCCGCCACCCTAGGCTGGCCAGGTGAAGGAATCATGACAACTCCATGAGTGGTAAACGTAGCAGGCCTCCTGGAAGTTATCCCATCGCACCTGTAACAGCGGATGAGCGCAGCTACAGGGGATCAGGCGAGGCTTGCGGGGCGGGTTCCGCCTCGGTTGCCGGCAGCTCCTGCTGCACCTGGATCGGCGCCGGATCGCTGGGGGGTGCTATCGGCTGGGAGCCTTGGCTGTCGTCCACCGTGGGCGCCGTCGGCACCTCGCTGGCCGGCGCCGCGGCCTGTGCTTCAGCCGCGCCAGGTTCCACGGCCTCGCTCGCGCTGGGCTGGGCAGGCGCTGGCTCGGCCAGGGAAGGTGCGGCTGGTGCCGAGGGGACAGCCTGGGCTGCCACCGGCATGGCCGCCGGCGGGGCAACCGGGGCCTGCACCTGCTCCGGCAAGCCAAGGTCGGCAGCCGGCTTCTCGGCCTTGGGCGCCTCGGCCTTGGGCTTTGCCTTCTTCGCCAGTTTGGGTTTGGGCAGGTAGCTCTCCACCAGGGCGAAATAGCGATCGTAGAACTGCGGTGCCGTCACCGTCTCGCTGGCCACCTTGACCATGGAGTCGTCGGTCGAGCCGATCGGCATCGACACCGAACCGAGCACACCTACGCCCAGACTGGCCGAGGTATTGGATTTTTTCAGGGTGTAGCGGTCCTGCAGCGCGTTGGCGAACATGGTCGAACCCTGCTCGTCGTTGCTGTCGGGGGCGCAGGTGACGTTGAAGCTGATCTGCAGGTGGTTCTCGCTGTTCTGCTGGAAGCTCTTGTTGCCGTTGACCTGGTTGGCGCCACTGCTGGTGATGATGTAGCCCTGGCTCAGCAGGGCACGCCGGGCCGCCTCGCAGGAGCCGGCCTCGCTGACCGGGAAGCTGCGCGAGAAGGTGCCCGAGTCGTCGAAGTTCTCGTGCTCGTAGACTGCGGGTTTCTTCGAGGAACAACCGGATACGCCCGCCAGCACAAGGGCCAGCCCGAGCGCACCGAAGACGGATGATCTGGACATCGTGGATTCCGGGGGTAGGACAAACGGTGCTTATTGTGCAACACCTGGCGCATCACTGAAACCGCGACGCTCGTCTCACCAGGCAAAATTCATGATCGCTCGTCAGGTAGCCAGTGGAAGCTGCCTCGGAAAGCAAAAAAGCGACCCTGAGGTCGCTTTCTGGCGAGCTTCGAGGTGTTCAAGGGACCTCGAGGCGAAGATGGCGCAGCGGACGGGACTCGAACCCGCGACCCCCGGCGTGACAGGCCGGTATTCTAACCGACTGAACTACCGCTGCGTATCGCTCAGGCCTGCGCCTGATTGAAACTGGGATCTGACCTTCCAGGCGACGATCGCGCAAAAGGCAGGCACAAAAAAAGCGATGCTCGATCGCTTCTTGTGTTGCTTCGAGAAGTTCAAGGGCCTCGAAGCGAAGATGGCGCAGCGGACGGGACTCGAACCCGCGACCCCCGGCGTGACAGGCCGGTATTCTAACCGACTGAACTACCGCTGCGTATCGTTCAGGCTTGCGCCTGATTGAAACTGGGATCTGGCCTGAAGACCTTGCCGGTTCTTCAGACCCCAGACCGGTGACCAGCACCCATCTGAAGAAAAGTGGCGCAGCGGACGGGACTCGAACCCGCGACCCCCGGCGTGACAGGCCGGTATTCTAACCGACTGAACTACCGCTGCGCATTGTGGACTTGCGTCCGGTTCCTCTCAATTGGCTTCATCGTACGAATCGGCCTGGGTCAGGAACAATCTCAGGAAGTGGTGGGTGGTGACGGGATCGAACCGCCGACCCTCTGCTTGTAAGGCAGATGCTCTCCCGGCTGAGCTAACCACCCGTTGGTGCGTTTGCTTCGCTGAGGCCGCGAAATTTACGCAGGTACCGGAGCTAAGTCAATAGCCCCATTGAATTTTTTTTCAAACAAGCAGCAAGCGTCGAGCAGCAAGCGGCAAGAAAAAGCCCGCTGCCCTCCCCGTCGATGCTAGATCCATAAAAACGAAAAAGGGACCTTCTCGGTCCCTTCTTGCAGCTTGGCTCAGCTATAGATCATCTTGCGCGTCATACCGCCATCGACCACGAACTCCTGGCCGGTGACGAACCCCGCCTGGCGCGACAGCAGCCAGGCCACCAGGGCAGCGACGTCTTCCACGGTCCCTACCCTGCCCGCTGGATGCTGGGCATGGTCGGCCTCGCTCAAGGGTTCGGCGCGCCGCTCGGCAGGGTCGCGTGCATCGATCCAACCCGGGCTGACGGCGTTGACGCGAATCTCCGGGCCCAGGCTCATGGCCAGGGCATGGGTCAGCGCCACCAGGCCACCCTTGCTCGCGGCATAGGCCTCGGTGTCCGGCTCCGATTGCCTGGCACGGGTCGAGGCAAGGTTGACGATGGCCCCGCCATGGGCGCGCAAATACGGCGCACAGTGCTTGGCCAACAGCATCGGGCCGCTGAGATTGACCGCCAGCACCCGGTTCCACTGGGCCAGCGACAGGCTTTCGAGCGTCTGGTTGTGCGGATTGGCGATCGCCGCGTTGCACACCAGCGCATCCAGGCGGCCGAACTGCCCCAGCACCTCGGCCACGCCGGCACTGACCTGGGCCTCGTCGGCGACGTCCATGGTCACGAACCAGGCGTTGTCGCCAAGGGCCTTGGCCACCTTCGCGCCACGCTGGCGATCCAGGTCGCTGAGCACCACCTGCCAACCTTCGCAGATCAGCCAGGCGGCGATGCCCAGGCCAATGCCGCGCGCGGCACCGGTGACCAGGGCTACCCGACCGTTATGGTCCGGTTCGCCGCCCTTCCAGTCGATCACAGCGCCGCCAGCCCACGCGCCAGGTCGGCTTGCAGGTCGGCGACGTCTTCCAGGCCGACGGCAACGCGGATCAGGCTGTCGCGGATACCCGCCGCCTCACGCTCCTGCGGTGTCAGGCGACCGTGGGAGGTGCTGGCCGGGTGGGCGATGGTGGTCTTGCTGTCACCCAGGTTGGTGGTGATGGAGATCATCCGGGTGGCGTCGATGAAGCGCCAGGCGCCCTCCTTGCCGCCCTTGACCTCGAAGCTCACCACCGCGCCGAAGCCGCTCATCTGGCGCTTGGCCAGTTCGTGCTGCGGGTGGCTTGGCAGGCCGGCGTAATGGACCTTCTCCACGCCCTCCTGCTGCTCCAGCCATTCGGCGAGCGCCTGGGCGCTTTCGCAGTGCGCACGCATACGCAGCTTGAGGGTTTCCAGGCCCTTGGTGAAGATCCAGGCGTTGAATGGGCTGAGGGTCGGCCCTGCGGTACGCAGGAAGCCCACCACTTCTTTCATCTGCTCGCTGCGCCCGGCCACCACGCCGCCCATGCAACGGCCCTGGCCGTCGATGAACTTGGTCGCCGAGTGGAACACGATGTCAGCGCCGAGCTTGAGCGGCTGCTGCAGCGCCGGGGTACTGAAGCAGTTGTCCACCACCAGCATGGCGCCGCGGGCGTGGGCGATCTCGGCCAGCGCGGCGATATCCACCAGTTCCGCCAGCGGGTTGGATGGCGACTCGACGATCAGCAGCTTGGTATTGGCCTTGATGGCCTTTTCCCAACCGGCCAGGTCGACCAGTGGCACGTAGTCCACCTGCACGCCGAAACGCTTGAAGTACTTCTCGAACAGGCTGATGGTCGAACCGAACACGCTCTGCGACACCAACACATGGTCGCCGGCGCTGCACAGCGACATGACCACGGCAAGGATCGCCGCCATGCCGGTGGAGGTGCCCACGGCCTGCTCGGCGCCTTCCATCGCCGCCAGGCGCTCCTCGAAGACGCGCACGGACGGGTTGGTGTAGCGCGAGTAGACGTTGCCCGGCGTCTCGCCAGCAAAGCGCGCGGCCGCATCGGCGGCGGTGCGGAAGACATAGCTGGAGGTCAGGAACAGCGCTTCGCTGTGCTCTGCCTCCGGTGTACGGTTCTGACCGGCGCGCACCGCCAGGGTGTCGAAACCGACACCCTCGAGGTCGCTGTCCAGTCGCCCGGCATCCCATTGATCCGTCATGCCGTCGCTCCCAAATCAGTTGTTGTAGAGGTCGATGATCGCGCTGACGGCCTGGTTCTTCACCTTGGCCGCGTCGTTGCGCGATTGCTCGATGCGCTCCAGGTAGGCTTCGTCGATGTCGCCGGTGACGTATTCACCGTCGAACACCGCGCAATCGAAATGCTCGATCTTGATCTTGCCGCCCCCGACCGATTCGATCAGGTCAGGCAGGTCCTGGTAGACCAGCCAGTCGGCGCCGATCAACTCGGCCACCTGGTCGGTGGTACGGTTGTGGGCGATCAGTTCGTGAGCGCTCGGCATGTCGATGCCGTAGACGTTGGGGTAACGCACCGCAGGGGCCGCGGAGCAGAAGTAGACGTTCTTCGCCCCGGCTTCGCGGGCCATCTGGATGATCTGCTTGCAGGTGGTGCCGCGCACGATCGAGTCGTCCACCAGCATCACGTTCTTGCCGCGGAACTCCAGCTCGATGGCATTGAGCTTCTGGCGTACGGACTTCTTGCGCGCGGCCTGGCCGGGCATGATGAAGGTACGGCCGATGTAGCGGTTCTTGACGAAACCTTCGCGGAACTTGACGCCCAGGTGGTTGGCCAGCTCCAGCGCCGCGGTGCGGCTGGTGTCGGGGATCGGGATGACCACGTCGATGTCGTGGTCCGGACGCTCGCGGCGGATCTTCTCGGCCAGCTTCTCGCCCATGCGCAGGCGCGCCTTGTACACCGAGACGCCGTCCATGATCGAGTCCGGGCGGGCCAGGTAGACGTGCTCGAAGATGCACGGCGAAAGCTTCGGATTGTTCGCGCACTGGCGGGTGTGCATCTGCCCTTCCTCGGTGATGTACACCGCTTCGCCCGGCGCCAGGTCGCGGATCAGGGTGAAGCCGAGGACGTCCAGTGCGACGCTTTCCGAGGCGATCATGTACTCGACGCCTTCGTCGGTGTGGCGCTGGCCGAAGACGATCGGGCGGATGCCATTGGGGTCGCGGAAGCCGACGATGCCGTAGCCGGTGATCATCGCCACCACGGCATAGCCACCGACACAGCGGCTGTGCACGTGGGAAACCGCGGCGAACACGTCTTCCTCGGTCGGCTGCAGCTTGCCGCGCACGGCCAGCTCATGGGCGAACACGTTCAGCAGCACTTCCGAGTCGGAGTTGGTGTTGACGTGGCGCAGGTCCGACTCGTAGATCTCCTTGGCCAACTGCTCGACGTTGGTCAGGTTGCCGTTGTGCGCCAGGGTGATGCCATAGGGCGAGTTGACGTAGAACGGCTGGGCCTCGGCCGAGGTGGAGCTGCCCGCAGTCGGGTAGCGCACGTGGCCGATGCCCATGTGGCCGACCAGGCGCTGCATGTGGCGCTGCTGGAAGACGTCGCGCACCAGGCCGTTGTCCTTGCGCAGGAATAACCGGCCGTCGTGGCTGGTCACGATACCGGCAGCGTCCTGGCCGCGGTGCTGGAGCACGGTTAGCGCGTCATACAGCGCCTGATTGACGTTCGACTTACCGACGATACCGACGATGCCACACATGCGACGCAACCCCTACTTTGATGAAACTTGAGTGAAAAGCGCTCAGGGCTTGCTGGGCCCGAGCAACTGTTCCTGGAACGGAAGATCAGCCGGTGCGCTGATCCCACTGGACATCCACTGGCTGGTGAACCCCAGGATCAGGTTCTTCGACCAGTCAGCGACCAATAGAAATTGTGGTATCAGGCGCGATTCCTGCCACCACGGGTCCTGTTGTACCGGCCCCAGGCTCAACAGCCCGATGGCCACCACCACCAGCAAGGCCCCGCGCGCGGCGCCGAAGGCCATGCCGAGGAAACGATCGGTGCCGGACAGCCCGGTCACGCGGATCAGCTCGCCGATGAGGAAGTTGATCATGGCCCCCACCAGCAGGGTGGCGACGAAAAGAATGGCACAGCCGGCGATGATGCGCGCCGAGGGTGTCTGGATGTAGCTTTCCAGGTACTGCGACAGCGATCCGCCGAACATCCAGGCGACCGCACCGGCAATGATCCAGATGAGCAGGGACAAGGCTTCCTTGACGAAGCCGCGCTTGAGACTGATCAGTGAGGAAATGGCGATGATCGCGATGATCGCCCAATCAACCCAGGTAAATGCCACGGTGTTGCCTACAGACGTTTGAGGCGGCGCATTTTACCAGAGCGGCGGGCTGGGGGTAAGCGGAATGTCGGGTTTACGCGAACCCTTGTAGGAGCGGCCTTGCCGGTCCGGTGCCCCGGAAAGGCCGCTCCTACAAGGGGCAGTGCGCCCTGCAGGGCAGTTGTCGTGCAGCTCAGCTGCGCTCCGGCTGGAAGCGCACCACGAAGCCCTTGAGGTTGTGCTGGCGGTTGATCACATCGCGCAGGCGCTCGGCCTCGGCGCGCTCGACCAGCGGCCCGACGAACACCCGGTTCATGCCATCGACGGAGCGAATGTAGGCATTGTAGCCCTGGCTGCGCAAGGTCTTCTGCAGGTTGTCGGCGCCAGCGCGGTTGGACAGGCTGGCCAGCTGGATCGACCAGCTCACCGGCAGGCCGTTGGCGTCGATCCTGGAGGGCGTGGCCGGCTTGGGGGCAGTGGCCGTTGCCGCAGGTGCCGGACGGTTCTCGGCCTTCGGCGCCGGGGCCGGCGACTTGGCGACCGGCGCTTGCGCGGACGGGGCCGGCGCGATCGGCTGGCTTGGCGTCGTCATTGGCCCGGTAGACTCGTCGATGACCACCGGCGGTTGCTCCGGCGCCTCCGGCAACGGCTGGGGCTCCGGCACCGCAACCGGCTCGACCTGCACCTGGGGCAGGCTTGGCATGGCCGGCGCCTCGGGCGCCTCGACACGCACCTGGCGCATCTCATCCTCGCGGGTGAACAGCATCGGCAGGAAGATCACCGCCAGCGCCACCAGCACCAGCGCACCGACCATGCGCTGCTTCATCCCTTTATCCAGCACTGCCATCTACTCCACCCTCCGGGGCCTGCCGCTCGAGCCATTCCAGGGCCTGGCCGACACAGAAAAACGAACCGAACAGCAGGATCTGGTCATCCGCCGTCGCCTGCGCGCACTGCCCTTCCAGGGCAGCATCGACGCTGGCATAAGACTTCACCGAGGCACCCAGGTTCGTCAAGGCTGCCGCCAGCTCCGCAGCCGGCCGGCTGCGCGGGGTGTCCAACGGCGCCACCGCCCAGTGGTCGACCAGCCCCTCAAGCGGCGCGACGACGCCTTCGAGATCCTTGTCGGCGAGCAGACCGAACACCGCCAGGCGCCGCCCGCCGACGGGCCGTGCGGCCAAGCGCTGGGCCAGGTACTGCGCGGCATGGGGGTTGTGCCCCACATCCAGCAGCAGCTCCAGGCGCTTGCCCTGCCAGTGCAGCACACGGCGATCCAGGCGACCGGTGACGCGGGTCGCCAGCAAGGCCTGGCGAATCTGCCCGGCCTCCCAGGGCAGATCCATCAGCAGGTAGGCCTGCAGGGCCAAGGCTGCATTTTCCATCGGCAGGTCGAGCAGCGGCAGGTCGTGCAGCTCCACGACACGGCCATCGGCCTTGCTGCCGCGCCACTGCCAGTGCTGGTCGGTGCTGGCCAGGTCGAAATAACGGCCGCGCAGGAAGAACGGGCAGGCCAGTTCGCGGGCCTTGTCCAGCAGCGGTTGCGGCGGCTCCAGGTCACCGCACAGGGCCGGCTTGCCCTGGCGGAAGATCCCGGCCTTCTCGAAGGCCACGGATTCGCGGCTGTCGCCCAGGTAGTCGGCGTGATCGACCCCGATGCTGGTGACCAGCGCCAGGTCCGCATCCACCAGGTTCACGGCATCCAGCCGCCCGCCCAGGCCGACCTCGAGCACCACGGCATCCAACGCCGACTGCTGGAACAGCCAGAACGCCGCCAGGGTCCCCATCTCGAAGTACGTGAGGGAGATCTCGCCACGCGCGGCCTCGACCGCGGCGAACGCCTGGCACAGCTGCTCATCGCCGGCCTCGACGCCATCGATGCGCACCCGCTCGTTGTAGCGCAGCAGGTGCGGCGAGGCATAGACGCCGACCTTGAGACCCTGGGCCTGGAGCAACGCGGCGACGAAGGCGCAGGTCGAGCCCTTGCCGTTGGTGCCGGTGACCGTCACCACCCGGGGTGCCAGCCTGCCCAGCCCGAGCCGCGCAGCCACCTGTTGCGAACGCTCCAGGCCCATGTCGATGGCCGAGGGGTGCAACTGCTCGAGGTAGGCGAGCCAGTCGCCCAGAGTACGTGGGCTCATCACGCGACGGCAGCCGCCTCGAGGGCTTCTGCCGGCGTCGGCTGGCCGGTCATCTGCGCCAGCAGGCGAGCCAGGCGCGGACGCAGTTCACCGCGCGAGATGATCAGGTCGATGGCACCGTGCTCGAGGAGGAACTCGCTGCGCTGGAAGCCTTCCGGCAGTTTCTCGCGCACGGTCTGCTCGATCACTCGCGGGCCGGCGAAGCCGATCAGCGCCTTGGGCTCGCCGACGATGACGTCGCCGAGCATCGCCAGGCTGGCGGACACACCGCCATAGACCGGATCGGTGAGCACCGAGATGAACGGAATGCCTTCTTCGCGCAGGCGTGCCAGCACGGCCGAGGTCTTGGCCATCTGCATCAGCGAGATCAGCGCTTCCTGCATGCGCGCACCGCCAGAGGCGGAGAAGCAGACCATCGGGCAGCGATGCTCCAGGGCATAGTTGGCCGCACGCACGAAGCGCTCGCCGACGATGGCGCCCATGGAGCCCCCCATGAAGGAGAATTCGAAGGCGCTGACCACGATCGGCATGCCCATCAGGGTACCGCTCATCGACACCAGGGCGTCCTTCTCGCCGGTCTGCTTCTGGGCAGCGACCAGGCGGTCCTTGTACTTCTTGCCATCACGGAACTTCAGGCGGTCGACCGGCTCCAGGTCGGCGCCCAGCTCGGCACGGCCTTCGGCATCGAGGAAGATGTCGATGCGCGCGCGTGCGCCGATGCGCATGTGGTGGTTGCACTTGGGGCAGACATCCAGGGTCTTTTCCAGCTCCGGACGATACAGCACGGCCTCGCAGGCCGGGCACTTGTGCCACAGGCCTTCAGGCACCGAGCTCTTCTTCACCTCGGAACGCATGATCGAAGGGATCAGTTTGTCGACTAACCAGTTGCTCATGCTTTCTTTCTCCAGTATCGGCGGGCGGGGACCGGTCTGGCCGGCCATGCCCTGCCCTTGAGCTCATGTTCTTCAATGAAACGATGATGGACCGGCTCCGGGGCCCGCACGGGGCGGGGCCGGCCAGGCAGCCGGGCCATCGTCAATCTGTCATGCCGGCGCCCTGCAAAAGCCCGCCGCAAGGGCGGGCCTGGCAGCACCGGGCTGCGAAAGCTATGGACGATGGCGCGCGCCCCGCCGTCACATCCGTTGTCACGCCTGCTTCACCGCACGCAGGAAGGCCTCGATCTTCGCCGCATCCTTGATGCCCTTGGCCTGCTCGACACCACCGCTGACATCCACCGCGAACGGGCGCACCTGGGCGATGGCCTGGCCGACGTTGTCCGGCGACAACCCGCCGGCGAGGATGATCGGCTTGCTCAGGGAAGCAGGCACCAGCGACCAGTCGAACGCCTCGCCGGTGCCGCCGGGCACGCCGGGCACATAGGTATCCAGGAGGATGCCGCGGGCGCCGGCATACTGCCGGCAAGCGGCCTCGAGATCGTCACCGGGGCGCACCCGCAAGGCCTTGATCCAGGGGCGCTGGTAGCCTTCGCAGTCGGCCGGGGTTTCGTCGCCGTGGAACTGTAGCAGGTCCAGCGACACCGCTTCGAGAATCTCGTTGAGTTCGCAGCGGGTGGCATTGACGAACAGCCCGACCGTGGTCACGAAAGGCGGCAACGCGGCGATGATCGCCCGCGCCTGACGCACGTCCACCGCGCGTGGGCTCTTGGCGTAGAAGACCAGGCCGATGGCGTCGGCGCCGGCCTCGGCCGCGGCCAGGGCGTCCTCGACGCGGGTGATTCCGCAGATCTTGCTGCGAACGTTGCTCATGGAAAGCGAACCCTGAGTGATCGGTGAAAGGCCGGATGTTAGCAAATGACGTTTCGCCCGTCAGTCGGCCAGCGCTTCGAAGCCGGTGAGAAAGTGTGGGCCGATGTAACGTTGCGGCAGGACGAACGTCTCCGGGTACTCCACCTGCACCAGGTACAGGCCGTAGGGATGGGCGGTCACCCCGCCTTCGCGGCGGTTGCGCCCTTCCAGTACCTCGCGGGCCCAGGTGGCCGGGCGCTCGCCGGCGCCGATGGTCATCAGCACGCCGGCGATGTTGCGCACCATGTGGTGCAGGAAAGCGGTGGCGCGCACGTCCAGCACGATCATCCGGCCATGGCGGGTGACGCGCAGGTGATGGATGTGCTTGACCGGCGACTTGGCCTGGCATTGGCTGGCGCGGAACGCGCTGAAATCATGGGTGCCCAGCAGAAAGCTGGCGGCCTCGGCCATGGGCGCGATGTCCAGCGGGCGATGGTTCCAGGTCACCTCCTCGGCCAGGTGCGCGGGGCGAATCGGGTCGTTGTAGATGACATAGCGGTAGCGCCGCGCCGTGGCCTTGAAGCGGGCATGGAAGTCCGCGGGCATGGGCCGTGCCCAGGTGACGCTGATGTCGTGGGGCAGGTTGAAGTTGGTGCCCATGGTCCAGGCGCGCTCGTCGCGCACGGCCCGGGTATCGAAATGCACCACCTGGCCACAGGCATGCACACCTGCATCGGTGCGCCCGGCGCAGACCACAGAGACCGGCGAGTCGGCCACCTTCGACAGCGCCTGCTCCAGGGCCTGCTGGACGCTGGGCACGCCACTGGCCTGGCGCTGCCAGCCGCGGTAGCGCGAGCCTTTGTATTCCACGCCCAGGGCGATGCGGGAGTAGCCTTCGGCCGCCGATTCGGCCGTGTCGTTGTCGTTGATGTCCAAGGAAGCGAAACCTGTGGGTGAAACGGGAAGGCGGGCATTATAGCGGCAACGGCGGTGCCTGGGCGGACATTGCCGGCAAGCCCCACAGGGGCCGGCGGTGTTCACACATCAGGTGTTCCGCAGAAGACCCTGTGGGAGATCACCGAGCCCTTCGGGCTGCGCTGTCGCGCAGGGAACAGAGGCCGAAAAGGCAACGCCCCCCTGTGGGAGCGGGCTTGCCCGCGATCGGCTGCGCAGCAGCCGCAAGGCCGCTACACGCAACCAGCAGGCGTCACACCAAACGCGAGAGCATCTCCTCGGCTTCCTGACGCTGGTCGTCGCTACCGTCCTTGACCACTTCATCGAGGATGTCGCGGGCACCCTGGTGGTCGCCCATGTCGATGTAGGCGCGGGCCAGGTCGAGCTTGGTGGCGACCTCGTCGGTGCCGGAGAAGAAGTCGAAGTCCAGGTCGTCCAGCGGCTCGGGTTCGCGCGCCGCGTCCTCGGCGGTGAAGTGCGGCTCCAGCGAAGGCGACTCGAGGTTCTGCGACAGCTTGTCCAGCTCGGCGTTGACATCGTCCAGCTCCGAGGCGAAGTGCTTGGCCGCCTGGGAGTCGTCGTCCAGCGACAGGGACAGGTCGAAGTCCTCCGGCAGCTCCAGCTCGGAGATCGGGTCGAACTCGGGGATCTCGTCGAAGGCAGCCAGTTCCGCGGCCACATCCACCGGCCCATCCTCGGTGGGCGCCGCAGCGGCAGGCTCACCGACGTCGAGGTCGAAATCGGCCAGGTCGTCCTGGGTCTGCGGCTCGACCTGGGCCTGGGCCAGCAGCGCCTCGAAATCGGCATCGGCGTCGGCATCGGTCTCGCTGGCCACTGACTCAGGCTCGGGCTCGGCAGCCTCTTGTGCCTGTTGCTCATCGACCTGCGCCTCTGCCGTGTCCAGCATCGGTGGATCCAGCGGATCCTCCACCGGCAGGTCGTCACCCAGGCTCAGGTCGAAGGCGCTGTCCAGGTCGTCCTCTTCGGTCGCCGGCGCTTCATCGACCACCTCTGGCTCCGCCTCGGGCTCAGGGGATGGCGCTGCCTCGGCGACGGGCTCCGGCTCCTCGACAGTCGGCTTCAGGTCGCTGTCCTGCAGCAGTTCCTGGACATACTGCTCATCCATCTCGGCCGCCAGCGCCGCAGCGCCAAGGCCAGCGGCGGCAATGCCGAGCATCGCCGGGAAACGCTCCTTGAGCGAATCGACCACCGCCTTGTTCTGCTCGGAAGACGGCAGTTGGCGTTCCTGCTCGGCGAAGGCGGTCTGGTCGCCTTGGCGAGCGTAGACTTCCATCAGCTTCAGGCGCAGATCACTGCGCTGGGGCTCGGCGGCCACCGCCGGCTCCAGCAGATCGGCGGCATGATTCAAGCGGCCACGGGCCAGGCTCTGCTCGACCTCGGTCAGCAGTTGGCCAGTCAGGTCCTGCTCGGCCGGCGCAACCACTGGCGCAGCGGCCTGCACCGTCTGTGCGGCAGGCTTCTCGGCAGCCGCCGCGGCGGCTGCCGACGCCGCCACCACGGCCGGCGCCAGCTTCACGCTCGGCGCCGACACATCCAGCCCGCCGAAGCTGCCCGCAGGCAGGTCCAGGTCTGGGCTGCGCTCGCTTTCCTCAGCCAGCGCCCGAGCCATGCGCAGGTGCTTCTCGGCCTCCTGCTGGGCTTTGCGCTTGCGTGCCAGGAGCAGCAACAGCAACAACAGGACGAGGAACGCCGAACCGGCCAGCAGCCCCAGCAGCACCGGGTTGCCGAGCAGCTCGTCGAGCACGCCCTGCTGCTGCCCGGCCTCACGCTCGGCAGCCGCCTGCGGCGCAGGTTCGCCTTCTGGCTCGGCTGGGGGCAGTTGGGCCTCGGCGGGCGGCTGCGCGGGTGCAGGTTCGCCAGGCAACGCAGCCGGCGGCGGGGTCTGCCCGGCCCCACCTTGCGCCTCGAGGCGGGCCAGCTGGTCGTTCTTCAGCTCGATCAGGCGCTGCAGCTTGTCCAACTGGCTCTGCAGGTCGGCCATGCGGCTCTTGAGTTCTTCGTTGTCGCGGCGGCTGGTGTCCAGGCTCTCCTGGGCCACGGCCAGCTGGTCGCTGAGGGCCTTGGCATCCTGCGCACCGGCCTGGTTGCCTGGGCTGACCAGGCGCAGGTTATCGCCCTGGGCGATACGCGCCGGCGCCGCCTCGGCCGCGCCGCGCCGGGTCGCGTCCAGCTGGCGGGCGGGTGGGCCCAGGCGCCGGCCCTCGCGCCAGGCGGCATACTGCTCGGCCACCTCGCTGATCGCCTCGCCCTGGGGAATGCCCTGGATCTGCTGCTGGTCGGGCAGGCGCAGGACCTGCCCGACCTTGAGCTGGTTGATGTTGTTGCCGATGAAGGCGTCCGGGTTCAGGGCCTGGATCGCCAGCATGGTCTGCTGGACCGAGCCCCCTTGTGTATGACGCGCGGCGATCTGCCAGAGCGTGTCGCGGCGCTTGGTGGTGTAGCTGCCCGCCCCGCTCAGCGCAGGCGCGATGCTGTCTGCCCCCGCCTGTTCGCCCTGTGCCTGGGCCTGGTCCAGGAGCACGTTGTAGTCGCGCAGCAGACGGCCCTGGGGCCACATCACCTGGACCAGGAACTTGACCACCGGGGCTGGCAGCGGCTGGCTGGAGGTCACCCGTAGCACGCTCTTGCCATTGGGGTTGATCACCGGGGTGAAGGTCAGGTCCTCGAGATAGGACGGATAGGCCACCCCCGCCTTGGCGAATTCTTCAGGTGGCGCCAGGCTCGGTGCGACTTCGGCGGCGGTAAGGTCGCGCACGTCGAGCAGCTCGATCTCGGCATCCAACGGCTGGTTCTGCGCCGACTTGAGGGTCAGCTCACCCAACCCGAGGGCATTCGCCATGCCGGACGACAGCGCCGAGGCTGCCGCCATGGCCAGAACCAGTTTGCGAATTCGAAGCATGACCTCTTCCCTTGTAAGAATCGTCCCGAAACCTGCGAATGGCGCAGGACAAAGTGCTCGCCAGTATCTTTTACGCCATATGTTTTATCAACAATCGGGCCACCTGCACGGCGTTGAGCGCCGCTCCCTTGCGCAGGTTGTCGGTGGTCAGCCAGAGGTTGAGTTGCTCGTCTTCGTCGATGCCATGGCGTACACGACCAACATAGACCACGTCCTGCCCCACTGCGTCGCCAACGGGCGTCGGATAATCGTCCGGCTCGACCAGCTCGACGCTCTCGGCCGCCTCCAGGGCCGCGTTGACCGCCGCCAGGTCGACCGCGCGGCGGCTCTGCAACGCCACACTGACGCTATCGCCGAAAAACACCGGGACTTGAACGCAGCTCACGGAAACCTTCAGCGCCGGCATGCCCAGCAGCACGCGCAGCTCACCGACCAGACGGCGTTCCAGGGCCGTATGGCCCTGCTCATCGGCGCCGCCGACGCGGCCCAGCAGGTTGAACGCCATCTGCCGATCGAAGAAGCGCGGCTCCAGCGGGCGGGCATTGAGCAGCTCGGCGGTCTGCCGGGCCAGTTCACTGACCGCTTCCCGGCCCTGGGACGAAACCGCCAGGCAGGCCATCACCTGGACCCGTTCGATGTCGAGCAGGCCCTTGAGCGGCGCCAGGGCCACGGCCAGGGCAACGGCAGCGGCGCTGGGGCTGGCGAGCAGCACGGGCAGAGGCTGTTGCGCCAGCTGCTCGCCGTTGGCCTCGGGCACCAGCGCCAGGGCCTGGTCCAGGCCGCCGGACAGGTCGATGACCGAGCACCCCGCCTGCCGCGCCTTCTCGGCGAAACTGCGGCTGACGGCCGGGCCTGCGGCGAAGAACGCCAGCCTGACCTGGGCGAAGTCGAAGCTGTCGACCTCGCGCACGCGCAGCTTCCTGCCGGCGAACATCACACTGCTGCCCGCCGACTCCATGCTGGCCAGCAGGTGCAGGGTGCCTACCGGGAAATCGAGTTCCTCGAGGATCTGCACGAGGGTTTCGCCGACGCTGCCGGTGGCGCCGACGATGGCGATATCTATGGGCTGGGTCATGGAAGGATCCTTCTGGTGGAACTTCAGGGTGCGGCACTTTACTCGGCTTGGGGGTTTAGATCGAGTGTCCGTACCTAAGCGGCCCCCAAATAGAAAACCCGCGCAAGGCGCGGGCTCTCCGTAAAGCGCAAGGCGCGATCAACGCTCCAGCAGGATCCGCAGCATACGCCGCAGCGGCTCGGCAGCGCCCCACAGCAACTGGTCGCCGACGGTGAAGGCCCCCAGGTACTGGGACCCCATGTTCAGCTTGCGCAAACGGCCTACCGGGATGTTCAGGGTACCGGTGACCTTGGTCGGGCTCAGCTCCTGCATGCTGATCTCGCGCTGGTTCGGCACCAGCTTCACCCAAGGGTTGTGCTGGCTGATCATGCCTTCGATGTCGGCCAGCGGCACGTCCTTGTTCAGCTTGATGGTCAGCGCCTGGCTGTGGCAGCGCATGGCACCGATGCGCACGCAGATGCCATCGACCGGGATCGGGCTCTTGAAACGGCCGAGGATCTTGTTGGTCTCGGCCTGGGCCTTCCACTCCTCGCGGCTCTGGCCGTTGGGCAGCTCCTTGTCGATCCACGGGATCAGGCTGCCGGCCAGCGGCACGCCGAAGTGCTCGGTGGGGAACGCCTCGCCACGCATGGTTTCGGCGACCTTGCGGTCGATGTCGAGGATGGCGCTGGCCGGGTTGGCCAGGTCATCGGCCACCGCCGCGTGGATGCCGCCCATCTGGCGGATCAGCTCGCGCATGTTCTGGGCGCCGGCACCGGAGGCAGCCTGGTAGGTCATGGCGCTCATCCACTCGACCAGGCCAGCCTCGAACAGGCCGCCCAAGCCCATCAGCATCAGGCTGACGGTGCAGTTACCGCCGATGTAGTTCTTGGTCCCGGCATCGAGCTGCTGGTCGATCACCTTGCGGTTGACCGGGTCGAGGACGATCACCGCGTCATCCTGCATGCGCAGGGACGAAGCGGCGTCGATCCAGTAACCCTGCCAGCCGGCCTCACGCAACTTGGGGAAGACCTCGTTGGTGTAGTCGCCGCCCTGGCAGGTCAGAATGACGTCGAGGGTCTTGAGCTCTTCGATGCTGTAGGCGTCCTTGAGCGGAGCAATGTCCTTGCCCACGTTCGGCCCCTGGCCACCGACATTGGAGGTGGTGAAGAACACCGGCTCGATGAGGTCGAAATCCTGCTCCTCCAGCATCCGCTGCATGAGCACGGAACCGACCATACCGCGCCAACCGATCAGACCTACACGTTTCATCGCAACTACACCTTTGCTAAAAGTGGGCCGCCATCGCAGGAAAGCGACGGCGGGCCAGAGAGATTACAGATTCCGCAGCGCTGCGACTACTGCGTCGCCCATTTCCTGCGTACCTACCTTGCTGCAGCCGGCCGACCAGATGTCACCGGTACGCAAGCCCTGATCCAGCACCAGGCTGACGGCCTTCTCGATGGCGTCGGCGGCGGCCT
This sequence comes from Pseudomonas sp. I2, assembly GCF_040984075.1. Classification (NCBI taxonomy): domain Bacteria; kingdom Pseudomonadati; phylum Pseudomonadota; class Gammaproteobacteria; order Pseudomonadales; family Pseudomonadaceae; genus Pseudomonas; species Pseudomonas sp. I2. Next base: position 39,760 of record NZ_JBCGFQ010000012.1, on the reverse strand, counting down.
GCTGGTTGAAGCTGTAGCGCAGCATCATCGACACCGACAGGATGGTCGCCAGCGGGTTGGCGATGCCCTGCCCGGCGATGTCCGGGGCCGAGCCATGGCACGGCTCGTACATGCCCTTGTTGTCGGCATCCAAGGATGCAGATGGCAGCATGCCGATGGATCCGGTCAACATGGAAGCCTCATCCGACAGGATGTCACCGAACATGTTGTCGGTCACCATCACGTCGAACTGCTTGGGTGCGCGCACCAGTTGCATGGCAGCGTTGTCGACGTACATGTGGCTGAGCTCGACGTCCGGGTAGTCCTTGGCCACGTCCTCGACCACTTCGCGCCACAGCTGGCTGGACGCCAGGACGTTGGCCTTGTCCACCGAGCACAGGCGCTTGCCGCGCACGCGGGCCATGTCGAAGCCGACGCGGGCGATGCGGCGGATCTCGCTTTCGCTGTACGGCAGGGTGTCGTAGGCCTGGCGCTCGCCACCGTCCAGCTCGCGCTGGCCACGTGGCGCACCGAAGTAGATGCCGCCGGTCAGCTCGCGGACGATGAGGATGTCCAGGCCGGCGACGACCTCGGGCTTGAGCGAGGACGCATCGGCCAGTTGCGGGTAGAGGATCGCTGGGCGCAGGTTGGCGAACAGGCCCAGTTGCGAACGGATCTTCAGCAGGCCGCGCTCGGGGCGGATGTCACGCTCGATCTTGTCCCACTTCGGCCCGCCGACCGCGCCGAGCAGCACCGCGTCGGCCTGGCGCGCGCGTTCCAGGGTCTCGTCGGCCAGTGGCACGCCGTGCTTGTCGATGGCCGCGCCGCCGATCACGTCGTGCTCCAGGGTGAAGCCGAGCTGGAACTTGTCGTTGGCCAGCTCCAGCACCTTGACCGCCTCGGCCATGATTTCCGGGCCGATGCCATCACCTGGGAGAATCAGAATCTGCTTGCTCATGCTTTCCTCTATCCATTCAGACGGCGCGCCTGCGGCACGCCGGAAAAAACCAATGTTCGGCCCACGATACCAGCACATCCGGGCGTTTGCGTGGTTGCCTCGAGCCCTTTGACGCGCAAGCCCGCTCCCACCGGTACCGCACTGCGGCTATCCCCGTGGGAGCGGGCTTGCCCGCCAAAGGCTCAGCGCGGCCGATCAGGCGTCACGGAACAGCCAGGGCTGGCTCGCCCGGTGCTGCTGTTCGAACGCGCGGATGGCATCGCTGTCCTGCAGGGTCAGGCCGATATCGTCGAGGCCGTTGAGCAGGCAATGCTTGCGGAAGGCGTCGATCTCGAACGGCAGCACCTTGCCGTCGGGGCGGGTCACGGCCTGGGCCTGCAGGTCGATGGTCAGCTGGTAGCCCGGGTTGGCCTCGACCTGCCTGAACAGCTCGTCGACTTCCTCGTCGGCGAGGATGATCGGCAGCAGGCCGTTCTTGAAGCTGTTGTTGAAGAAGATGTCGGCGAAGCTCGGCGCGATGATGCAGCGGAAGCCGTACTCGTCCAGGGCCCACGGTGCATGCTCGCGGCTCGAGCCACAGCCGAAGTTCTCGCGGGCCAGCAGCACGCTGGCACCCTGGTAGCGCTCATGGTTGAGCACGAACTCGGGGTTCAGCGGACGCTTGCTGTTGTCCTGGTAGGGCTGGCCCACGTCCAGGTAGCGCCACTCGTCGAACAGGTTGGGGCCGAAGCCGGTGCGCTTGATCGACTTGAGGAACTGCTTGGGGATGATCTGGTCGGTGTCGACGTTGGCGCGATCCAATGGCGCGACAAGACCGGTGTGCTGGGTGAAGGCTTTCATGCTGCGCTCCCTTGGATCAACTCGCGGACATCGATGAAGTGGCCGGTCACCGCGGCGGCGGCAGCCATGGCCGGGCTGACCAGGTGGGTACGGCCACCGGCGCCCTGACGGCCCTCGAAGTTGCGGTTGGAGGTCGAGGCGCAATGCTCGCCGCTCTCCAGGCGGTCCGGGTTCATCGCCAGGCACATGGAGCAGCCCGGTTCACGCCATTCGAAGCCCGCCTCGAGGAAAATCTTGTCCAGGCCTTCGCGCTCGGCCTGGGCCTTGACCAGGCCCGAGCCCGGCACCACCAGCGCCTGCTTGACGTTGGCGGCGACCTTGCGGCCCTTGGCGATCTCGGCCGCGGCACGCAGGTCCTCGATCCGCGAGTTGGTGCAGGAGCCGATGAACACGCGGTCGAGCTTGATGTCGGTGATCGCCTGGTTGGCGCTCAGGCCCATGTACTTGAGGGCGCGCTCGATGGAGCCACGCTTGATCAGGTCGGGCTCGGCGGCCGGGTCCGGCACACGCTGGTCGACAGCCAGGACCATCTCCGGCGAGGTGCCCCAGCTGACCTGCGGCTTGATCTGCGAGGCGTCCAGCTCGACCACGGTGTCGAACACCGCATCGGTATCGGAAACCAGGCCCTTCCAGGCCTCGACCGCCTGCTTCCACTGCTCGCCCTTGGGCGCGTACGGGCGGCCTTCGACATAGGCGACGGTGGTGTCGTCGACCGCCACCAGGCCCACGCGGGCACCGGCTTCGATGGACATGTTGCAGATGGTCATGCGGCCTTCCATGGACAGCTCGCGGATGGCGCTGCCGGCGAACTCCATGGCATGGCCGTTGCCACCGGCGGTACCGATCTTGCCGATCACGGCGAGGACGATGTCCTTGGCAGTGACACCCGCGGGCAACTGGCCCTCGACGCGCACCAGCATGTTCTTCATTTTCTTGGCCACCAGGCACTGGGTGGCGAGCACGTGCTCCACCTCGGAGGTGCCGATACCGTGGGCCAAGGCGCCGAAGGCACCGTGGGTCGAGGTGTGCGAGTCGCCGCAGACCACGGTCATGCCCGGCAAGGTAGCGCCCTGCTCCGGGCTGATGACATGGACGATGCCCTGGCGCTCGTCGTTCATCTTGAATTCGACGATGCCGTATTCGTCACAGTTCTCGTCGAGGGTCTGCACCTGCAGGCGCGACACCTGGTCGACGATGGCCTCGATGCCGCCCTTGCGCTCCGGCGTGGTCGGTACGTTGTGGTCCGGGGTGGCAATGTTGGCATCGATGCGCCATGGCTTGCGGTTGGCCAGGCGCAGGCCTTCGAAGGCCTGGGGCGAAGTCACTTCGTGGATGATGTGACGGTCGATGTAGATCAAGGACGAACCATCGTCGCGTCGCTTGACTTCATGCGCATCCCAGAGTTTGTCGTAGAGCGTTTTGCCAGCCATCAGACTGTTCCTCATCAGCGTCTTTCTATGCCAATAACCCCTTGGCTTGTACGGACGATGCTATGGCGTTAGATTGAATAACTCAAATTCATATTTTTTATGCTTTGAATAACCAACAGGAATCCGAAAAACCGTGGACCTGGCCAACCTCAGCGCCTTCATCGCCATCGCCGAAACCGGCAGTTTCTCGGGGGCCGGCGAGCGCCTGCACCTGACCCAGCCGGCCGTCAGCAAGCGTATCGCCGGGCTCGAGCAGCAGCTGGACGTGCGCCTGTTCGACCGCCTCGGCCGCGAGGTGACCCTGACCGAGGCCGGCCGCGCGCTGCTGCCACGCGCCTACCAGATCCTCAATGTGCTGGACGATACCCGGCGCGCCCTGAGCAACCTGACCGGCGAAGTGAGCGGCCGCCTGACCCTGGCCACCAGCCATCACATCGGCCTGCACCGGTTGCCCCCGCTGCTGCGGGCGTTCACCCGCCAGCACCCGGCGGTGGCGCTGGATATCCAGTTCCTCGACTCGGAAGCGGCCTACGATGAGATCCTTCATGGCCGAGCGGAAATAGCGGTCATTACCCTCGCCCCCGAACCGCATCACCTGGTTCGCGCCGTTGCGGTGTGGGACGATGCGCTGGATTTCGTCGCCGCTCCGGAACACCCCCTGGCCAGCATCGACCCCGTCAGCCTCGCCGACGTGGCCCGCCACCCGGCGGTCTTCCCAGGCGGCAACACCTTCACCCACCATATCGTCCAGCGCCTGTTCGAAAGCCAGGGCCTGACACCGAACATCGCCATGAGCACCAACTACATGGAAACCATCAAGATGATGGTGTCCATCGGCCTGGCGTGGAGCGTACTGCCGCGTACTATGCTCGATGAGCAGGTTGCCCGCATCGCCTTGCCCGGCATTCAGCTGTCGCGCCAGCTAGGCTACATTCTGCATACGGAGCGAACGCTATCGAACGCGGCCAGGGCCTTCATGGCCCTGCTCGACAGCCACGCAGGGCCCGCCTGACCGGTCGTCAGCACGGCACTTCAACTCCAAGGACGCGCCATCCGCCAAAGGTCTGGTATCGATGCCCAAATCAGCAAACCGCTTTCCGCGCCTGCCGCGCATCTTCGCGGCCGATCCCCAGGAATCGGAACAGGCCTGGCAGAGCGCCCCACAGTTGCTGGCCGCCCTCAACGGCGCCCACCTGGGCGCCTGGCTGTGGGATATAGAAAGCGGCCGGATCAGCTGGTCGCGGGCCACCCAGGCACTGTTCGGCTTCGACCCGCAGCGGCCCCTGCCCAACGACATCGACTACCTCGACCTGCTGCCCGAGGAAGACCGTGCCCGCACACGCCAGGCATTCCAGGCCGTGGTCGACGGCGAGCCGGTGGAACAGGCCATGCGCCATCGCATCCGCTGGCCGGACGGCAGCCTGCACTGGCTGGAGATCAACGGCAGCCTGACCCACGATCGCCACGGCCGACCGCAGATGATCGGGGTGATCCGCGAGATCACCCGCCAGCGCGAGCGGGAGACCGCGCTGATCAATTCGGAGAAGCGCTTCGCCACGCTGTTCCACCTGAGCCCCAACGCCATCCTCCTGACCCGCCGCCACGACGGCATGATCTTCGAGGTCAACCGCCATTTCGAAGACATGTTCGGCTGGCCCGGCCCACAGGTGATCGGCAAGACCAGCCTGGAACTGGGGCTGTGGGTCAATCCCGAGCAACGTCACCAGGTGCTGGAGTCGACCCGCGCCAACGGTGGCCCGCTGATCATGGAGGTGCAGTTCCGCGCCAGCAGCGGCAAGGTGCATGACGGCATCCTGTGCACCCAGGGCATCGAGATGGAGGGGGTGACCTACCTGATCAGCACCTTCGTCGACACCACCGAGCGCAAGCGCGCCGAACAGGCCCTCAAGGACAGCCAGGAGCGCCTGGACCTGGCCCTGGACTCGGCCCAGCTGGGCACCTGGGACTGGCACATTCCCAGCGGCATGCTCTATGGCTCGGCCCGCGCCGCCCAGTTGCACGGCCTGGATCCGGTGCCCTTCCACGAATCCTTCGAGGCCTTCTTCGAAGGCGTGCCGGAGCAGGAACGCAACGTCATGCGCCAGGCCTACCGCAGCCTGCGCGAAGGCCCGGCGGGCAACTACCAGATCACCTACCGGGTGCAACTGGAGAATGGCACCTCCCGCTACATCGAAAGCCGCGCGCGCCTGTACCGCGACGAGCAGGGCAATCCGCTGCGCATGGCCGGCACCCTGCTCGACATCACCGACCAGGTGGAGCGTGAGCAGCGCCTGAGCGCCTCGGAGGAGAAATTCGCCAGCCTGTTCCAGGTCAGCCCCGACCCGATCTGCGTGACCCGCCAGGACAGCGGCCAGTTCATCGAGATCAACCCGGCCTTCACCCAGACCTTCGGCTGGAGCGCCGAACAGGTGATCGGCCGCACCGCCGAGCAGATCGGCCTGTGGGCCGAATCGGCCAAGCGCGCCCAGCGCATCGAACGGGTGATCCGCGAACAGGCCCTGAGCAACGTGGCGGTGGTGGTCAACCATCGCAATGGCACGGCCTTGACCTGCGTGATCTCCAGCCGCCTGATCACGGTCGACAACCAGCCGTGCAGCGTCACCACCCTGCGCGACATCACCCAGCAACAGCGCGCCGAGGCGGCGCTCAAGGCCAGCGAGGAGAAGTTCGCCAAGGCCTTCCACTCCAGCCCCGACGCCATCACCCTGACCGAGCGCAAGAGCGGCCGCTACCTGGAGGTCAACGACGGCTTCTGCCGGCTGACCGGCTACAGCGCCGCCGAGGTGATCGGCCGCAGCGTCTACGAGATCGGCATCTGGGCCGACGACAAGCAACGCAGCGCCCTGCTCACCGAGCTCAAGGAGCATGGCCGGGTCCATCACCGGGAAATGCTCGGGCGCAACAAGCGTGGCGACATTCTCACCGTGGAGGTCTCGGTCGAGCCGATCAGCCTCAACGAGGCCGACTGCCTGCTGCTCACCGCACGCGATGTCAGCCAGTTGAGGAACGCCCAGGCGCAGATCCGCCACCTGGCCTATCACGACCCGCTGACCAACCTGCCCAACCGCGCCCTGCTGATGGACCGCCTGAGCCAGCAGATCGCCCTGCTCAAACGCCACAACCTGCGCGGCGCCCTGCTGTTCCTCGACCTGGATCACTTCAAGCACATCAACGACTCCCTCGGTCACCCCGTGGGCGACACGGTGCTCAAGATCATCACCGCACGCCTGGAGGCCAGCGTGCGCCTGGAAGACACCGTGGCGCGCCTGGGCGGCGACGAGTTCGTGGTGCTGCTCAGCGGCCTGGAGGGTAGCCGCGAGCAGGTGGAGAACAAGGTTCGCGAACTGGCCGACACCCTGCGCGAGCTGCTGGCCGAGCCCATGTCCCTGGACGGCCAGCGCCTGCAGGTGACGCCGAGCATCGGCGTGGCGCTGATCCCCGACCATGGCGCGACACCGGCCGACTTGCTCAAGCGCGCCGACATCGCCCTGTACCGGGCCAAGGACTCCGGGCGCAACACCACGCAACTGTTCCATACCACCATGCAGAAGGCCGCCAGCGAGCGCCTGCGCATGGAGAACGACCTGCGCCTGGCCCTGGCCCGGGGCGAGCTGGCCCTGCACTTCCAGCCCCAGGTGGATGCCCGCGACAACCGCATCGTCGGCGCCGAGGTGCTGCTGCGTTGGCATCATCCGCAGCTGGGCCAGCAGCCGCCGGCGCAGTTCATCCAGGTGCTGGAGGAAAGCGGGCTGATCCTCGAGGTGGGCAGTTGGATCCTCGACGAAGCCTGCGACGCCTGCGCGCACATGCTGCAGGACGGGCTGATCGACGCCGACGACTTCAGCCTGTGCGTCAACATCAGCCCACGGCAGTTCCGCCAGAACGACTTCGTCGAACGGGTGCTGCGCAGCCTCGACGACTACCGGCTGCCAAGGCGCATGCTCAAGCTGGAGATCACCGAAGGCATCGTCATCCAGAACCTCGAGGACACCATCAGCAAGATGCGCGAGCTCAAGCGCTACGGCGTGAGCTTCGCCATGGACGACTTCGGCACCGGGTATTCGTCGCTGACCTACCTCAAGCGCCTGCCGGTGGATGCCCTGAAGATCGACCAGACCTTCGTCCGCGACGCCCCGGTCGACCCCAACGATGCGGAGATCGTCCGTGCCATCGTGGCCATGGCGCGCAGCCTGGAACTGGCGGTGATTGCCGAGGGGGTCGAGCAGAGCGAGCAGTTGGCGTTTCTCGAACGCCAGGGTTGCCACCTATATCAGGGGTACCTGCATAGCCGGCCGCTGCCGTTGGCGGAGTTTCGTCAGATGCTGATGGAGGCGCCGGCGGATTATTAGCGCTTCTCAAGGACAAACGCTGGGGGCCGCTTTGCAGCCCCAATGGTCTCGAACACCCTGAAAAGGTTGTCAAAAACACAAAAAAGGGGCACTTCTAAGAAGTGCCCCTTTTTGCAGGTTGCCGAACTCAGTTCAGCGCCGGCGTCTCGCCGTTGATCGGGATACGCTTGGGCTTGGCCTCTTCCGGCACGATGCGCAGCAGGTCGATGCTGAGCAGGCCGTTGGCCAGACCGGCGGACTTGACCTCGATATGGTCAGCCAGGCGGAAGGACAGCTTGAACGCCCGCTGGGCAATGCCCTGGTGCAAGTAGGTAACGTCTGCGGCGCTGGTGTCGCGCTTGCCACCGGTGACGGTCAGGACACCTTTCTCGACCTGCAGGTCGAGGTCCTGCTCCTGGAAACCGGCTGCAGCAACCACGATGCGATAGTGGTCATCGCCATGCTTTTCCACGTTGTAGGGAGGGTAGCTGCTACCCGCCTCGTTACGTGCCGCAGACTCGAACAGATCGTTGAAACGGTCGAAGCCAACGGAATGGCGGAACAGTGGAGCGAGAGAGAATGCAGTGGTCATGGTCATAAACTCCTGAGATTCAGCAAGTAAGTCACTACGCGACCCGACTTCGGCATCGCGTACTCAAGAGATAAGGTCCGGCAAAAGGTTTTCAAGAGGCGGGCAAAAAATTTTTTGCAGGTCACAGAGCAGGGGCAAACCCGCTGCCACAGGTCCGGGTCGACCACAGCTGATGTGGTTTACAGAGCCACCCTGTGGGAGCGGGCTTGCCCGCGAACGGCCCGTTCAGGCAACGCATTCCTCGAAGCTCACGCCGGCTGCCTGCTCAACACCCAGCAACCCGCTGATTCGCTGGCAGTCATCCTCCCGCCGCAACTGCGCGAACAACGCCACGGCCTCGGGGTAACTGCGGGTCAGCATGGCCAGCCACTGCTTCATCCGCCCCGGCGCATAGCGGGGCGACAACTTGGCCTGGGCCTGGCGCCAGAACTCACGCAGCAACGGCAGCAGGGCCTGCCAATCCATGGGCTGGTATTCCCGGTCATCGCGGGCCGCCGCGATCTGCAGGGCCAGGTCTGGCCGCGACACTAGCCCACGACCGAGCATGATGTCCTCGGCGCCGCTGACCTCGCGGCAGCGCCGCCAGTCATCGACCGTCCAGATCTCGCCGTTGGCGAACACCGGCACCTGCACCACCTCCTGCACCCGCGCCACCCACTCCCAATGGGCCGGCGGCTTGTAGCCCTCGACCTTGGTACGGGCATGCACCACCAGGTGCGCGGCGCCACCCTCGGCCAGGGCCGTGGCGCACTCCAGGGCAGCGTCCGGGCTGTCGAAACCCAGGCGCATCTTGGCGGTCACCGGAATCTGCGCCGGCACCGCCCGCCGCACCTCGCTGACGATCGCATGCAGCAACTGCGGCTCCTTGAGCAGCACCGCCCCGCCCCGGGACTTGTTCACCGTCTTGGCCGGGCAGCCGAAGTTCAGGTCGATCACCGGTGCGCCCAACTCACAGGCCAACACCGCGTTGTCGGCCAGGCAGGCCGGATCGGAGCCCAGCAGTTGCACACGCATCGGCACCCCAGCCGCGGTCCGCGCACCGTGGCGCAGCTCTGGGGCCAGCTTGTCGAACGACGACGCCGGCAGCAGGCGGTCGCAGACGCGGATGAACTCGGTGACGCACCAATCGATGCCACCCACCCGGGTCAGGACGTCGCGCAGGATGTTGTCGACCAGCCCCTCCATGGGGGCCAGGGCAATTTGCATGTCAGGCTCTCGGCGGAAAAAGGCGCCAGTCTAGCAAAAACGTCGCCGCTTCAGGCGCCGATCAGCGCCGGACCATACCCTTCGAGAAACTCCGCCGGCATGCGCCTGGGCTTGCCGCTGGACAGCTCGATGCAGGCGAAGGTGGTCTGCGCCCGCAACAGGGTCGCGCCATCGCTCGGGCGCTTGAGCTGGAAACGCCGGGTCATGCGCAGGCGCTGGTCCCAGTCGATGATCCAGGTGGCCAGCTGCAGCTCGTCGTCCTCATAGGCCGCGGCCAGGTAGTCGATCTCGTGGCGCACCACAGCCATGGCCCGGTCCAGGCGCCGGTACTCGGCCAGGTCCAGGCCCAGGCGTTGGGAGTGGCGCCAGGCGCAGCGCTCCAGCCACGTCACGTAGACGGCGTTGTTGGCGTGGCCAAGGCCGTCGATGTCCTCGGTGGCGACGCGAAGGTCGATGATGAATGGCGATGCCAGGTCCCAGCTCATGCCCGCTCCCCTTGGTCAGTGATCGGGCAGAGTGTACCGGATGCTCAGGCGCTTTGCCGCGCCGGTCGTGGCGCACGCGCCAGCAGTTCGAGCACCGCTTCGCCCAGGCGTGGGTCGGCCAGTACGCGCTGGTGGCCGCCCTCCTCCAGCACCATCAGGCGGCTGTCGAACCAGGCCTTGTGGATGAGCTGGGCCTCGCTGGCCGGCACCAACCGGTCATCGCTGGCGTGCACCACCAACCCGGGCAGCTCGAGTTGGTAGCCGCTGACGTCCAGGCGCGCGATCTGCACGCCGACATCCTGCTCGACCTGGCGGATGAACGCTGCCCGGGCCCGCGCCGGCAACCCCAGGCGCCGGGCGAAGCCGCGCAGCACCCCAAGCAGCTGCGCGGGTGCGGCGATGCTCACCGCCGCCTCCGTGCGCAAGCCCCACTGCAAGGCCAGCAGCACGCTGGCACCGCCCATGGAATGGCCGATCACTGCGCGCAGCGGTGGCAATTCAGCGGCCGCCTCCAGCAAGGCGCGGGCGAACAGCACCACATGGGCCTGCTGGCCGGGCGAACGACCATGGGCCGGCCCCTCCAGGGACACCACGGTATGGCCGGCCCGCACCAGGGTATCGATCAACGCGGCGAACTGGGTCGGCCGCCCTTCCCAACCGTGCATCAGCAGCACCGTCGGCCCCTTGCCCCAGCGCAGCGCCGACAAGCCGAAGCGCAAGGTGATGCGCTCGGCCGTGGCCAGCAGCGGCAGCTCCCACTGCCTGGGCGGCAGGTTGCGCGGGGTCATGAAGGCCCGGCGCATCCGGCCAGCGACGGTTTCAGGGGCCAGGTGGCCCAGGGTGCCGTTGACGCCTCGAATCCAGCTCAGGGTTGTCATCACCTTGCTCCAGGGGTCAGGTTGTTCAGAGCACCGCCGACTTGGCGGCACGCAGGATCCGATCGGACAGCTCGCCATCGCCCAAGGCACGGGCCAGGGTCAGGCCGCCGATCATCAGGGCAAGGTCGGCGAAGGCCTTGTCGATATCTTCGGGACGATCGACCATCTGCGCGGTCATCAACTCGATGTGTTCGGCCAGCACCTCGCGAAACGCCTCCGGCAGGCGCTGCATCTCGCCCAGGGCATTGGGCAGCGGGCAGGCATGTTCCTGGGCATCACGGTGCTTGCGCGACAGGTAGAAGGCCGCCGCCAGGGCCCGTCGCCCCGCGCCATCAAGGCTGGGGTCGACCTGGGCGAGCAAGGCCCGACGCTCGCCGAGCAGATGACGGAACGCCTCCAGCATCAGTTCGTCCTTGCTGTCGAAGTGCGCGTAGAAACCGCCCACCGTCAGCCCAGCGGCGCCCATCACCTGGCTGACGCTCGGTTCGGCCGGGCCATGCTGGATCAAGGCGTTGCAGGCGGCCTCGAGAATGCGCTCACGGGTCTTGCTCTTCCTGTCGTTCATCGCTCACCTCGAAAATATTATGATCGAAATATTATCAGCGTAATATTTTCTGGCAAGCGAAATCCGCGACCATCGATCGAGCAGAAAATAAGGGCGTGGAAAAAACAAAAGGCCCATTCAATATGCGAATGAGCCTTTCAACTCCCGCAAAACGCGGGTAAAAATGGCGTCCCCTAGGGGACTCGAACCCCTGTTACCGCCGTGAAAGGGCGGTGTCCTAGGCCACTAGACGAAGGGGACGTTGACCTTCGTGCAGATCCGCGTTCACGGACCCTGGAGGAATTGGTGGAGCTAAGCGGGATCGAACCGCTGACCTCCTGCATGCCATGCAGGCGCTCTCCCAGCTGAGCTATAGCCCCGAGGTGAAAACAAAAGGCCCATCCAATATGCGAATGAGCCTTTCAACTCCCGCAAGACGCGGGTAAAAGTGGCGTCCCCTAGGGGACTCGAACCCCTGTTACCGCCGTGAAAGGGCGGTGTCCTAGGCCACTAGACGAAGGGGACAACAACCTTCGTACCGATCCGCTTGCGCGAACCCGGCAAAATTGGTGGAGCTAAGCGGGATCGAACCGCTGACCTCCTGCATGCCATGCAGGCGCTCTCCCAGCTGAGCTATAGCCCCGGATTTCTAGCCTCTCGGCCCAGCGACATCCTGAAACGTCGCTTGTGTAAAACTGGCGTCCCCTAGGGGACTCGAACCCCTGTTACCGCCGTGAAAGGGCGGTGTCCTAGGCCACTAGACGAAGGGGACGAACCTTCTACCTTCAAGACCGGATTGCTGGAATCCGATCTTGCCTCCCGATCAACGAATGTGATCGTGAAGCGGAATTTGGTGGAGCTAAGCGGGATCGAACCGCTGACCTCCTGCATGCCATGCAGGCGCTCTCCCAGCTGAGCTATAGCCCCACAATGTCGCGCTGAACGGAATCGCTGGCTGGGTGCCTGGCGTTTCGTAGTCGCTCATCGCTGTGGACGGGGCGCATATTAAGATCGGATTGCAGGGCTGTCAAACAAATTTTTGAAAAAAACCAAAAGTTTTTTTCGAGATAACAATCACTTACCGCCCTGCCGAGAAAAACCACCCGAAATGCGGCGGGGTATTCACCCGCGCCTTCGCGGACAGGCCCACTCCCACAAGGCTAGCGCCGCCCTGGCAGCGGCGCCGTATGGGTGGGGCGATGGGCTGCGAAGCAGCCCTACAGGCCATGCTCGAAGCGATCAGGCGATGTTCGCCAGCAGCTTCTCCCACTCCTTGTTTTCCTTCTTCGACACGCCACCGAGCAGGTCCAGGGCCTGGCGCAGGCGATAGCGGGTCAGGTCCGGGCCGAGGATTTCCATGGCGTCGAGCACCGAGACCGAACTGGCCTGGCCAGTGATGGCGGCGAACATCAGCGGCATGGCATCGCGCAGCTTCAGCTCCAGGGCCTCGACCACGGCCTGGATGCAGCCGGTGATGCGCTCCTTCTCCCACTGGCGCAGGCTTTCCAGCTTCCACAGGATCAGTTGCATGACCTGGCGCACCTGGTCGGGCGACAGCTTCTTGTGTTCGAACAGCTTGGCGTCGAGCTTCAACGCGCCCTCGAAGAAGAACCCGCCCAGCGGCGCGATCTGGCTGAAGGTCTCGACCCGGCTCTGCACGTGCGGGGCGATCTTCATCAGGTAGTCGCTGTTGAAGGCCCATTTCTGCACCCGCGTAGCGAACTCCTCCAGCGGCAGGTCACGCAGCCACTGGCCGTTGAGCCAGGACAGCTTCTCGATGTCGAAGATCGGGCCGCCCAGCGAGACGCGCGACAGGTCGAAATGCTCGACCATCTCGGCCAGGGAGAACTTCTCGCGCTCGTCCGGCATGGACCAGCCCATGCGGCCCAGGTAGTTGAGCATGGCCTCGGGGAGGAAGCCCATGCGCTCGTAGAAGGTCACCGAGGTCGGGTTCTTGCGCTTGGACAGCTTGCTCTTGTCAGGATTGCGCAGCAGCGGCATGTAGCACAGCTTCGGCTGCTCCCAACCGAAGTATTCGTATAGCTTGATCAGCTTGGGCGCCGACGGCAGCCACTCCTCGCCCCGCAGGACGTGGGTGATGCCCATCAGGTGGTCGTCGACCACGTTGGCCAGGAAGTAGGTCGGCAGGCCGTCGTTCTTCATCAGCACCTGCATGTCCATGCGGTCCCATGGGATCTCGACGTCACCACGGAGCATGTCCGGCACCACGCAGACGCCCTCGCTGGGCACCTTCATGCGGATCACGTGGGGCTCGCCGGCATCCAGGCGGCGCTGCACTTCTTCGGCGCTCAGCTTCAGGGCGCGGCCGTCGTAGCGCGGGGTTTCACCGCGGGCCATCTGCTCGGCACGCATCTGCTCCAACTCCTCGGCGGTGCAGAAGCAATAGAAGGCGTGCCCGGCATCCACCAGTTGCTTGGCGTACTTGGCGTAGATTTCACCCCGCTCGCTCTGCCGGTACGGACCATGGGGGCCGCCGACGTCCGGGCCTTCGTTCCACTCGATGCCGAGCCAGCGCAGGGCGTCGAAGATCTGCTGCTCCGACTCGCGGGTCGAGCGCAGTTGGTCGGTATCTTCGATACGCAGGATGAACTCACCGCCGTGCTGCTTGGCGAAGCAGTAGTTGAACAGGGCGATGTAGGCGGTGCCGACATGGGGATCGCCGGTGGGCGATGGCGCGATACGCGTGCGAACGGTGGTCATGGACAGTCTCGGACGAAAGATGAAACAAAGGCCGGATGTTAGCAGGGAGCGGGTATCGGGCTCCAGCAGTGAACATCCGGCAGGGGAAGAGCTGAGCGCATTGGGGCCGCGTCAAAACACCTCGAGGCCGCAACCGCCCTCCCCGGTCAACTGGCGATCAACCGCTCGCGCAATTGGGCGATCTCGTCGCGCAGTTGCGCCGCGGCCTCGAACTCCAGGTCGCGGGCGAGCTGGAACATCTTCTCTTCCAGTTGCTTGATGCGCCGGGTGATCTCGGCCGGGGTCTGCAGTTCGGCCTCGTAGCGGGCGCTTTCTTGCGCCGCCTTGGCCATGCCCTTGCGCTTCTTGCTGCGGCCACCCGGGACGCTGGCGCCCTCCATGATGTCGGTGATGTCCTTGACCACACCCTTGGGCACGATGCCATGGGCCTCGTTGAAGGCGATCTGCTTGGCCCGGCGCCGCTCGGTCTCGTCGATGGCCCGACGCATGGAGCCGGTGACCTGGTCGGCGTAGAGGATCGCCTTGCCATTGAGGTTGCGCGCAGCTCGGCCGATGGTCTGGATCAGCGAGCGCTCGGAGCGCAGGAAGCCCTCCTTGTCGGCATCGAGGATGGCCACCAGGGACACCTCTGGCATGTCCAGGCCTTCACGCAACAGGTTGATGCCCACCAGCACGTCGAAGGTACCCAGGCGCAGGTCGCGGATGATCTCGACCCGCTCGACGGTGTCGATGTCCGAGTGCAGGTAGCGCACCCGCACCTCGTGGTCGGCCAGGTAGTCGGTAAGGTCCTCGGCCATGCGCTTGGTCAGGGTCGTGGCCAGCACCCGCTCGCCGACCGCCACGCGCTTGCCGATCTCCGAGAGCAGGTCGTCGACCTGGGTCAGCGCCGGGCGCACTTCCACCTGCGGGTCGACCAGGCCAGTGGGGCGTACCACCTGCTCGATCACCCGCCCCGCATGCTCGTCCTCGTAGGGGCCCGGGGTCGCCGAGACGAAGATGGTCTGCGGGCTGACCGCCTCCCACTCGTCGAAGCGCATGGGCCGGTTGTCCAGCGCCGAGGGCAGGCGGAAGCCATACTCCACCAGCGTCTCCTTGCGCGAGCGGTCGCCCTTGTACATGGCGCCGACCTGGGGAACGCTGACGTGGGACTCGTCGATCACCAGCAGCGCGTCGGGCGGCAGGTAGTCGTACAGGGTCGGTGGCGGCGCGCCGGCCGGGCGTCCGGAGAGGTAGCGCGAGTAGTTCTCGATGCCGTTGCAGTAGCCGAGCTCGAGGATCATCTCCAGGTCGAAGCGGGTGCGCTGCTCCAGACGCTGGGCCTCCACCAGCTTGTTGGCCTTGTGCAGGTACGCCAGGCGATCCTTGAGCTCCTCCTTGATCCCCTCCACCGCCTCGAGCAGGGTCTCGCGCGGGGTGACGTAGTGGCTCTTGGGGTAGAAGGTGAAACGTGGCAGCTTGCGGATCACCTCGCCGGTGAGCGGGTCGAAGGCGGCGATGTTCTCCACCTCGTCGTCGAACAACTCGATGCGAATGGCCTCCAGGTCCGATTCGGCCGGGAAGATATCGACCACGTCGCCGCGCACGCGGAAAGTGGCGCGGGCGAAGTCCATCTCGTTGCGGGTGTACTGCAGGTCTGCCAGGCGGCGCAGCAAGGCGCGCTGGTCGAGCTTGTCGCCACGGTCGACGTGCAGGACCATCTTCAGGTAGGTCTCGGGGCTGCCCAGGCCGTAGATGCAGGACACCGTGGTGACGATGATGGCGTCGCGCCGCTCCAGCAGCGCCTTGGTCGCCGACAGGCGCATCTGCTCGATGTGGTCGTTGATCGAGGCGTCCTTCTCGATGAAGGTGTCCGACGACGGCACGTAGGCTTCCGGCTGGTAGTAGTCGTAGTAGGAAACGAAATACTCCACCGCGTTGTTGGGGAAGAACGCCTTGAACTCGCCGTAGAGCTGGGCGGCCAGGGTCTTGTTGGGCGCCAGCACCAGGGTCGGGCGCTGGACCTGCTGGATGACGTTGGCGATGCTGAAGGTCTTGCCCGAGCCGGTCACCCCGAGCAGGGTCTGGTGCGAAAGCCCGGCCTCGATGCCCTCGACCATCTGGCGGATGGCCTCGGGCTGGTCGCCGGCCGGCTGGAAACGGGTGACGAGCTGGAACTCGGACATGACGGACCTCGATGGTGTCGCGGCAACTGTAAATTTAGCCAGTAGTCTATACCCAAATGAGCGCGCCAGGCGCCCCTTTCAAGGCAAGCGGACGGGCATTTTCTCCAATGGACCTGGCAATACGACCAATGGTTGAAAAATATTCGCGCAAAACCCCGGAAAAGCCGCGCCAGGCTGTCGCCGTGACCGGCCGGTATCACTATACTGACTCCCCGTTTGCGCACCGCTTCAGTGCACTCGGCCGGAGCGTGCGCGTCCTATCACACTCCATTCAGAGCCAAGGTAACAATGAGCCTGTTTTCCGCTGTCGAGCTGGCACCCCGCGACCCCATCCTGGGCCTCAACGAAGCATTCAACGCCGATACCCGTACCGACAAGGTCAACCTGGGTGTGGGCGTGTACTGCAATGAGGAAGGCCGTATCCCGCTGCTGCGCGCGGTCATCGAGGCCGAGACCCAGCGTGCCGCCCAGCACGCCTCCCGCGGCTACCTGCCGATCGACGGCATCGCCACCTACGACCAGGCCGTGCAGAAGCTGCTGTTCGGCGCCGAGTCGCCGCTGCTGGCCGAAGGCCGCGTGGTGACCGTGCAGGCGGTCGGTGGCACCGGCGCCCTGAAGATCGGCGCCGACTTCCTCAAGCGCCTGTCGCCCAACGCCGTGGTGGCGATCAGCGACCCGAGCTGGGAGAACCACCGTGCCCTGTTCGAGAGTGCCGGCTTCCCGGTGCAGAACTACCGTTACTACGACGCACCGAGCAACGACGTGAACCGCGCCGGCATGCTCGAAGACCTGAACGCCCTGCCCGCCGGCTCGATCATCGTTCTGCACGCCTGCTGCCATAACCCGACCGGCGTCGACCTGGGCCTGGACGACTGGAAGAACGTCCTGGACGTGGTCAAGGCCAAGGGCCATGTGCCGTTCCTCGACATGGCCTACCAGGGCTTTGGCGACGGCATCGCCGAAGACGCCTTCGCCGTACGCCTGTTCGCCGAGTCGGGCCTGGACTTCTTCGTCTCCAGCTCGTTCTCCAAGTCGTTCTCGCTGTATGGCGAGCGTGTCGGCGCCCTGTCGATCGTCACCGGCTCCCGCGACGAGAGCACCCGCGTGCTGTCGCAGGTCAAGCGCGTCATCCGCACCACCTACTCCAACCCGCCGACCCACGGCGCCAGCATCGTCTGCGCCGTGCTCAACAACGCCGAGCTGCGCCAGATGTGGGAAGCCGAGCTGGGCGAGATGCGTGGCCGCATCCACGGCATGCGCAAGCAGATGGTCGAGCTGCTGGCCGAATACGGCGCCTCGCGTGACTTCAGCTTCGTCGGCCGCCAGCGCGGCATGTTCTCCTACTCGGGACTGAGCGCCGCGCAGGTCGCCCGCCTGAAGGACGAGTTCGGCATCTATGCCCTGGACACCGGCCGCATCTGCGTCGCCGCGCTGAACCAGGGCAACATCCACGTGGTCACCAAGGCCATCGTCGAGGTGCTGTAACGCGCCGATTGCCAAGGAGGAGCTTGACTTCTCCTTGGCAATCAGTAAGATACGCCCAGATTCCGCGATAGCTCAGTCGGTAGAGCAAATGACTGTTAATCATTGGGTCCCTGGTTCGAGTCCAGGTCGCGGAGCCAGACATTGAAAACCTCCAGATGCGCATGCACTGGAGGTTTTTTCATTCCAGCGGTTCGGTGACCGCCCTGCCCTCGTCCACCAGGCTCCAGACCAGCAACCTGGCCGGCTCGGCCTCGCTGGCATTGCGCGACACGCTGTGCACGGTGCCTGGCGCCTCGTACCAGTATTCGCCGGCCTTGTAGGTCTTCTCCTGGCCATCGCCGAGCTTCGACACCACTGCCCCTTCCAGCACGTAGGCCATCACGGCGCCCGGATGCCGATGGGCGGGCGATGCCTGCCCGGGTGCATAGCTGACGGTGAGCATCACCGCTTGCTGGCCGGGGGCATTGCTGGGGCGCTGCTGCTGCAGGACCTTGACCTGGCCGCGCTCCTCGCCGTGGGCCCAGGCGGATGCCTGGGCGGCGAGTAAACCTGCGGCGGTGAGCAAGGCCAGGGATAGAGGGATGGGTCTCATGGGGCATCTCCTGATGGGTGGCTGCCAGCAGGTTAGGCCCTACGCCGTGGGAGAAAAACAGCCAATCTGAAGGAAAAGCAGGGGGCCGCTTCGCGCAATGCCGGTCAGTCAAGCAGCCCCCAAAACCCTAGGGCCGCCCGATCGGATAGAACTCGCCATGGCTCCAGACCCCGAGCCACTCCTCCCCCGCGATCTCGCGCGGCACCGCCAGTTCGACCAGCTGGTAGAACACATTGCGATGAATCAGCGCCTCGAGGTTGCTGCGCATGAGGATGTAGGGCGAAGGCTCCTGGGTGCGAGGGTCGATCTCGACCCGCAGCGGATGGTCGGGGCCCGCCTCGGCCTGGTCGTCGACATTGCTGGTCAAGCGCAGCACCTGTTGCTCGCCACTGCCCTCCACCTCCAGCAACACCGCGACGAAGGGCGCGTCATCGACGCGGATCCCCACCTTCTCCACCGGCGTGACCAGGAAATAGTCGTCGCCGTCGCGGCGGATGATGGTGGAGAACAAGCGCACCATCGGCTTGCGCCCGATCGGCGTCCCCAGGTAGTACCAGGTGCCATCGCGGGCGATGCGCATGTCGATGTCGCCGCAAAAATCCGGGTTCCACAGGTGCACCGGCGGCAGGCCCTTCTCCTTGGGGATCTGCGCCAGAAGATCATTGGCCTTGCCGGTAGCTGTCATCACCCTCTCCTCAACGACTCATGCCCAACAAGCTACGAGCGTAATCGCGCATGGGCGGCCCAAGCAAATCTTCCGGCGCCTTGTCGTGGAACGTCAACAAACCGCCACGGCTCTTGATGCGTGCCGTGTCGATCAAGTAGCGGGTACTGGTTTCGATCAGCATCATCTGTACCACGCCGGTGTCCACACCCAGGCGATCGACCGCCTGCTCGTCGTACCATTCATCGCCATTGCCGATCCGGTCGTCGGTCCGCGCGAAACGCGTGTACAACACATAGTGAGCCCCCACCGAGCGGGCCTCGGCAATCGCCTGCTCCAGCCCCAGTGGCCCCTGGGCACGACGTACCAAGGGGAAATACTCGACGAAACTCTTGAATGCTTGCTCGGCCACCACGTTCGGCCGGGGCGCAGGCCCCTTGCCCGGCGGCACGAAGGCCCCCTGGCCGATGAAGATGAACGAATCGGGTTGCAGGCGCACCGACAGGCTGCGGCGCGTATCGCTGTGATCCAGCAATCCGGCATCGCTCATGTGGTAGCGAACACCTTCGCCCATATCGCTGACATTCATGCAGCCGCCCAGCGCCATCAGCGCCAGCAGCAAGACCAGGCTACGCATCTTTCCTCCAGAACCGGTGACGAAAAACCGGCGAACAGCCGCCAGATGCAGCTTTTGCGCCAGAGTCAGCCGCCGATCACCTTCATGATCGTCGCGCCCCCGGAAAACGCCAGGTCCTGCTTGTCCGCCAGGGCTTTGACCAGCAGCCGCTGCAAGGCGGGAAGCGCCTGGTGGCGAGGTTTGTCGAGCAAATCACCGATGAAATGACGGTTGCCCGACGACAGGCAGCCATGCAGCCAGCCGGTGGACGACAAGCGCAGGCGCGAACAGCTCCGGCAGAACGGCATGCTTTCGTTGGCGATCACACCGAAATGGCCCTTGCCGGGAATCCGGTAGCGCAGCGCCGTCGCGTCCGGTGCTGCGCTGGCCGGCTGGTAGTCGTGGGCCTGGCCGATCATCTCCAGCAAGTGCTGCAGGCCCACGAACTGCTGCAGGAAGGCGTTGGTATCACGCGCCAGGTGGCCCATGCGCATGAGCTCGATGAAGCGTAGCTCGTAGCCCCGCGCCAGGCAGTAGTCGAGCATCGGCAAGACCTGGTCGAGGTTCTGCCCACGCATCGGCACCATGTTCACCTTGATGCGCATACCGGCGGCACTGGCCTGCTCCATGCCGGCCAGCACGCAGGCCAAGTCGCCGCCACGGGCGATGCGGCGAAAGGCCTGGGCATCGAGGGTATCGAGGGAAACGTTGAGACGGCGGATGCCAGCGGCGCGCAGCAGCGCCAGCTTGCGCGACAGCAACTGGCCATTGGTGGTCAGGCCGATATCCACCAGGCCCAGCCCTGCCACGGTCTGCAGAAACGCCTCGAGGCGGGGGCTGACCAGTGGCTCGCCACCGGTGATGCGCAGCCGCTCGATGCCCGCGGCTTCGATCAGGTACGCCACGCCGCGGGCCAGGGCATCGGCCGGCAGCTCATCCTGCGCCGCCACCAGGCGCTTGCCGTCGGGCACGCAATAGCTGCAGGCATAGTTGCAAGCAGCCGTCAGGCTGACACGCAGGTTGCGAAAGCGCCTGCCTTGACGATCGACGATCATGGATGACTCCGGCATGGAAGAATCGGGCCTGCAAAACCTGACTCAAAAATCAGGTTTTTGCAAGCCTGCATGTCGGACGGTACCGGGAAAAACCCGGTGGCGTGCTTCAGTTCGCGGGTTCCGGGTCGCGCTTGCGCTTGTTGCCCATGCGTACACCGATGTCCATGAGGAACTGGAAAAAGCCCTCCTGGTCTTCCAGCACGTTGCTCCAGAATGGCGAGTGGTACAGTGCCACGGCACCGTGCACCAGGGCCCAGGCCGCGCAGTAGTGGAAGTACGGTGGCACGTCCTCGAGCTTGCCCTCGCTGATGCGCCCCTTGATCAGCAGGGTCAGGCGATCGAAGTTGGAGGCGCGGATACGGTGCAGCTCCTCGACCATCTCCGGCACCTGGTTGCCCTTGACCACTTTCTCTTCCAGGCGGTCGAACAGCCGGTAGCGCTGCGGGTCACGCATGCGAAACTCGAAGTAGGCGCGCGACAGGGCTTCCTTGTCGCGGTCGACGTCGTCCGAGTGCAACAGGGCGTTCAGGTCGCGCTCGTAGTCGAGCATCAGGCGCAGGTAGATCTCCGCCTTGGACTTGAAGTGCTTGTAGATCGTACCTTTGCCGATACCCACGGCGTCGGCGATCATCTCGACGGTGACGCTGTCTTCACCCTGTTCGAGGAACAGCTTGAGCGCGGTGTCGAGGATCTCTTGTTCGCGGCGGCGAAACTCACGGACCTTACGAGGTTCTTTCTGCATAGGAAGGACTGGATGACAATCGAAGCGGTTTATTATGCCTAACTTGCAGCAAATTGCACGGATCATCCAAGCATGTCTATGTTTCACGATGAGTTCGACCTGGCGCCGGGCCTGCGCTACCTGAATCACGCCGCCGTCGCCCCCTGGCCACGGCGGGCCGGCGAGGCGGTGGCCCGTTTCGCCCGCGACAGCGTGCAGCTGGGCGCCAGCCAGTACCCACGCTGGCTGGATACCGAGCGGCGCCTGCGCGAACGCCTGGCCCGCCTGGTCAATGCGCCGTCGCGCGCGGACATCGCCCTGGTCAAGAGCACGTCCGAGGCGCTCTCCCTGGTGGCCTTCGGCCTCGACTGGCAGGTGGGCGACCAGGTGGTGATCAGCGACGAGGAGTTCCCCTCCAACCGAGTGGTCTGGGAAGCCTTGGCCGACCGCGGCGTACAGGTGATCCCGGTGAGCCTCGCCGGCACCGACCCGGAGGCCGCCCTGCTTGCCGCCTGCGGCGAGCGGGCCCGGCTGCTGGCGGTCAGCGCCGTGCAGTTCGCCAGCGGCCTGCGCCTGGACCTGGCCCGGCTCGGCCAGGCCTGTCGGGCAAGGGGTGTGCTGTTCTGCGTCGATGCCATCCAGCAGGTCGGCGCCCTGCCCTTCGACGTGCAGCGCTACCAGTGCGACTTCGCCATGGCCGATGGCCACAAGTGGATGCTCGGCCCCGAGGGCCTGGGGATGTTCTACTGCCGCGCCGAACTGCGCCCGCGCCTGAAGCTCAACGCCTATGGCTGGCACATGCTCGAGCACCTGGGCGATTTCGAGCGCCGTCAGTGGCAACCGGCGCGCAGCGCCCGGCGGTTCGAGTGCGGCAGCCCGAACATGCTGGGCGCCTGTGCGCTGGAGGCGAGCCTGTCGCTGCTGGAAGACGTCGGCATGGACGTGGTGGCGCGCCACCTGGAGCAACGCATCGAGCAATTGCACCAAGGGTTGGCGGCGATTCCTGGCGTGCGCCTGCACAGCCCGGCAAACCCGGCGCGACGGGCCGGTATCGTGACCTTCAGCCTGGATGGGCACGACAGTGAGCATATCTACCGGGCACTCACCGCCGAGCGGACGATCTGTGCGCTGCGCGGGTCGGGTGTGCGTTTTTCGCCGCATTTCCATACAGAAGAGCGCTCGATCGACGAAGCGATCCAGCAAGTCCGCGCGCTGGCCATGCGTTGATGGCCGGATGCATCCCAGGCGTATTCCAAATCTGTTTAAAAAACGACCAGTTGTCGCTGGCACTGTGCCAAAGCTGACCAATACTTGGAGTGTTGGCGTGGCGCATCCCCCCAAGTGGCACGCCAATAAAGGTGCCCAGGGACCGCGGTACCTTTGTTTTACTCCTAATGGTCTTAACCCGGATTCCCCCCCCAGAACCCGGGTTTTTTTTGCCTGCGATCAGGCCACTGCGTCGGGTTACACCGTTGGGGCGCGAAGCGGCCCGAGTAATGGCTATACCGCTCACACAGAGCGGCCTGCAAACTCAGCCGGCAACCCGCGCCAGCGGAAACAGCCGCTTGAAGTTGGCGGTGGTCTGCTGCGCCAACTGCTCATAGCTGACGCCACGCAGCGAGGCCACGTACTCGGCCACTTCGCGCACGTACTGCGGCAGGTTCGGCTTGCCACGGTACGGGATGGGCGCCAGGTAGGGCGAATCGGTTTCCACCAGCAGGCGGTCGGCCGGCACCTGGCGGGCGACATCGCGCAGGGCATCGGCGTTGCGGAAGGTGACGATGCCCGACAGCGAGATGTAGTAGCCCAGGTCCAGCGCCGCGCGGGCCATGTCCCAGTCCTCGGTGAAGCAGTGCAGCACTCCGGCCTGGGGCAGGCTGGCCTCGCGCAGCAGCGCCAAGGTGTCGGCCCGCGCTGCGCGAGTATGGACGATCACCGGCTTGCCGGTCTGCCGCGACGCCTCCAGGTGCAGGCGGAAGGAGGCCTGCTGCAACTCGGCGGCCTCCGGCTCGTAGTGATAGTCCAGCCCGGTCTCGCCGATCGCCACCACGTGAGGATGGGCGAGCTCGCCCAGCAGCCACGCCAGCGCCGGTGTCTCGCCCGGCGCCAGGTCCAGCGGATGCACGCCCACCGAGCAGTCGACATCGGCATAGCGCTCGCTCAGCGCCTTGACCGCATCGGCGTTATCGGCGCTCACGCCGATGCACAGGAAATGCCCGACGCCCCGCCCACGGGCGGCCTGCAGGGCGGCATCGAGGGAGCCCTGGTGGGCACTCAGGTCAAGACGGTCGAGGTGGCAATGGGAATCTACGAGCATGGGATGACGACACACGTGAAGGAAACGAAAGGAAAGATCAACGGGAGCCCGGCAACTGCAGCCAATGGGCCAGCAAGGCTTCCAGCAACAGCACGCGATTGAGGTTGGCCTTGGCCAGCACCTTCTGGCGCTGCTCGAGGATCCACGCCTGGACCTCCAGCACCCGGCCCTGCCGGCTCTTCTGCGCCAGGTATTGCAGGACCTTGCGCATATCGGCCAAGCCTAGCCCCTGTTCATCCTGGGTCAATTGATAACGCAGGATCAGGTGCGACCAGTCGCAGAACCAGTCGAACAGCAGCAACAACGGGACGCTGCTCCAGGCTTCGGCCAACTGGCTGGGCGATTGCTGCTGCTTGAGCAACTTCTTGACGCCCTCGGTGACCAGCGCCCGCTGCTCGCGTATGCCCTGGGCCTGCAAGCTCACGGCCATCAGCGGCGAGCCTGCGGCCAAGGTCAGCAACTCGTCACGCTCGGCCTCGTCGCTCTCGGGCAAGGCATCCGCCAGCCAGGCCTTGCTCTGGGCCAGGCTGGGCTGCGGGCAGGCAACCTGCTGGCAGCGGCTCTTGATAGTCGGCAACAAGCGGCTAGGCTGGTGGCTGACCAGCAGCAGCACGGTATCGCCGGAGGGCTCCTCCAGGCTCTTGAGCAGGGCGTTGGAGGCATTGACGTTCATGGCCTCGACCGGCTCGATCAGGACCACCTTGCGCCCGCCCAACTGGGCCGTCTGCACCACGAAGGACACCAGCTCACGGACCTGGTCGATCTTGATCGGCTTGTCGGTGTCTTCCGGCTCCAGCACGAAGTTGTCCGGATGGCTGCCCGCCTTGAGCAACAGGCAGGACTTGCACTGCCCGCAGGCATCCACCCCCTGGGGTTGCTGGCACAGCAGCCGGGCCATCAGGCGCTCGGCCAGGGCACGCTTGCCGATCCCCTGGGGCCCGTGCAGCAGGTAGGCATGGGCGTGCCGGGTACGGCCGGCCAACTGTTGCCAGAGCGCCTGCTGCCAGGGATAGGCGTCAGCCACGGCAGCGCTCCAGGATCCCCGGCAGCAGGCCATCGATGGCGCGCTGCACGGCCTCCAACGGCTGCGCGGCGTCCAGCAGGCTGTAGCGCTGGGGTTCACGGCGGGCACGCGCGAGGTAGGCCTGGCGCACCGCCTCGAAGAAGGCCTGGCCTTCCTGCTCGAACCGGTCCAGGCGCCCCCGCGCGGCGGCACGGGCCAGGCCGACTTCGACCGGCAGGTCGAAGACCAGGGTCAGGTCGGGGCGCAGTTCGCCCTGGACGAAGTGCTCCAGGGTGGCGATACGCGCCTGCGGCAGGCCGCGGCCACCGCCCTGGTAGGCGTAGGTGGCATCGGTGAAACGATCGCACAGCACCACGGCACCACGGGCCAGCGCCGGGCGAATGACCTCGGCCAGGTGCTGGGCGCGGGCAGCGAAGACCAGCAGCAGCTCGGTGTCGGCAGCCATGCATTCGTCGCTCGGCGCCAGCAGCAGCTCGCGGATTCGCTCGGCCAGCGGCGTGCCGCCGGGCTCACGGGTCAGCACCACGTCCACGCCCTGCTCGCGCAGGCGCTCGGCCAGGTACTCGCGATTGGTGCTCTTGCCCGCGCCTTCGGGGCCTTCCAGGGTAATAAACAAACCGCTCACGGGCAGTCCTTACTGTTGTTCGTCAGGTGCCGGCGGCTCGGCCGGCGCGGATTCGGTGGCAGGCTCGTCGCCCGCGTCCGCCGGGCCGGTGGCCGGGGGCTCGCCGGTCTCGGCCGGCGGCTCGGAGGGCGCGACCTGCCCGCCCTCCTCCGGCTGCGCCTGGGGCGCCGGGCTGGAACGGTAGTCCGCACGACGCTTGAGCTGGTATTCACGTACCGCCGTATTGTGGTCGTCCAGGTCGTCGGAGAACACATGGCTGCCGTCACCACGGGCGACGAAGTACAGGCTGCTGCCATCGGCCGGGTTCAGCGCGGCATGGATGGCCTCGCGACCGACCATGGCGATCGGCGTCGGCGGCAGGCCGGTCATGGTGTAGGTGTTGTAGGGCGTCGGCTCGCGCAGGTCGGCACGGGTGATCCTGCCGTTGTAGCGCTCGCCCATGCCGTAGATCACCGTCGGGTCGGTCTGCAGCATCATGCCAAGGCGCAGGCGGCGCACGAACACGCCGGCGATCTGCCCACGCTCCTGGGGAATACCGGTTTCCTTCTCCACCAGCGAGGCCATGATCAGCGCCTGGTACGGATCGCGATACGGCAAGCCGCTGGCCCGTGCGGCCCACTCCTTGGCCAGCACCTCTTCCAGGCGCATGTAGGCTTGCTGCAACAGCTCGACGTCGCTCATGCCCCGCACGAAACGGTAGGTGTCGGGGAAGAAGCGGCCCTCGGGAAACACGCCGGTGTGGCCGAGCCGATCCATCACTTCCGAGTCGGACAAGCCGCCGAGGGTATGCTTGATCTTTTCATGCTTGGCGACGGCCGCGCGCACCTGGCGGAAGGTCCAGCCCTCGACCAGGGTCAGGTTGTACTGCACCACGTCGCCCCGGCGCCAGGCCTCGAACAGGTCATGCACGGTCATGCCCGGCGTGAGGCGGTACTCGCCGGTGTGCAATGGGGTACCGGCCATGTTGAAGCGCCAGTACAGGCGCAGCCAGAGGGCATCCTCGAGCAGGCCTTCGCCCTGCATGCGATAGAACATGCGATTGGGGGTGGTGCCACTGGGCACGTCGAGCAGGCGCTCCTGCGTCACGTGCAGGGGCTGCTCCAGGACGGTGTAGACCTTCCAGGCCCCCCAGCCCAAGGCCAGACCGGCGAGGATCAGGCCCATTTCCAGCAGCAGCAGGAATTTGCGTCTCACGAATTCAGATATCCAGTAACGTACGGGCAACGGCCTGCAGTTTACGGGTGAGCGGGCCTGGCGACCAGCCGAGCTTCAGCGCGGCGAACTCGCGCACCGGCCACACGCCATAGACGCTGTTGCACAGAAACACTTCGTCGGCTCGCGCAAGCTCCGCCAGCTCGAGGTCGCGCACCTGCACCGGGATGCCGAGCGCCGTCGCCTGCTCCAGCAACGCCGCGCGCATGACGCCCGCCACGCCGCAGCGGCTCAGGTCGGCCGTCAGCAACACGCCGTCGTGCACCAGGAACAGGTTGCTGTACACCCCTTCGATCAGCCGCCCGCGCATGTCGCGCATCAACCCTTCGGCATGCTCGCCATCCTGCCATTCGCCACGGGCCAGCACCTGTTCCAGGCGGTTCAGGTGTTTGAGCCCAGCCAGCAACGGTTGTTCCGCCAGACGAGTCTGGCAGGCGAACAGGCGCACGCCGTGTTCGGCATGCTCACGGGGAGAGGCCGGCAGAGGGCTGCCCTGGAGGATACGCCGGGGCATGGCGCCCACGGCAGGTGCGTAGCCACGCAGGCTATCGCCACGGGTGAGGATCAGCTTGGCCACGCCGTCGCCGAGCAGGCTGGCATAGCGCACGACTTCGTCACGCACCAGCGCCAGGTCGAGCTCGATCGCCAGGCGCTGGCAACCCAGCGCCAGGCGATCGAGATGCTGGGTGAGCAGGCTCGGCCTGCCGCCACGCACGGCGATGGTCTCGAACAGGCCATCGCCATAGGCCAGGCCGCGGTTCTGCAGGTTGACCGCAGTCGCCTCCTGGCCGTCGATCCAGCTGTGCATCAGCCAACGAACCGGCGGAATACCAGCGAACCGTTGGTCCCACCGAAGCCGAAGGAGTTGGACAGCACCACGTCGATCGGCATGCTGCGTGCCTCGTGCGGTACGAAGTCCAGGTCACAGCCTTCGTCCGGCTCGTCCAGGTTGATGGTCGGTGGCGCCATCTGGCTGTTGATCGCCAGCACGCTGAAGATCGCCTCCACCGCGCCGGCTGCGCCCAGCAGGTGGCCGGTCATCGACTTGGTGGAGCTGACCGCCAGCTTGTAGGCATGTTCGCCGAACACCTGCTTGATCGCCGCCACTTCGGCCAAATCGCCCGCAGGCGTCGAGGTGCCGTGGGCATTGATGTAGCTGACCGCTTCCGGCGCAAGGCCAGCATCGCGCAGGGCGTTGGCCATGCAACGGGCAGCGCCGGCACCGTCCTCGGGCGGCGAGGTCATGTGGAAGGCATCGCCGCTCATGCCGAAACCGACCAGCTCGGCATAGATGGTCGCGCCACGGGCCTTGGCATGCTCGAGTTCCTCGAGCACCAGGGCACCGGCGCCATCGGACAGCACGAAGCCATCACGGCCCTTGTCCCACGGACGGCTGGCGCGGGCCGGCTCGTCATTGCGGGTCGACAGCGCACGGGAAGCGCCGAAGCCCCCCATGCCCAGGCCACAGGCGGCCATCTCGGCGCCACCGGCGATCATCACATCGGCCTCGCCATGGGCGATATTGCGCGCGGCCATGCCGATGCAGTGGGTGCCAGTGGTGCAAGCGGTGGAAATGGCGTAGTTGGGCCCCTGCAGACCCAGGTGGATCGACAGGAAGCCGGAGATCATGTTGATGATCGAACCCGGTACGAAGAACGGCGAGATCCGCCGCGGGCCCTGCTCGTGCAAGGTCCGGCTGGTGTCCTCGATGTTGGTCAGGCCGCCGATGCCCGAGCCCATGGCCACGCCGATGCGCTCACGGTTGGCGTCGGAGATTTCCAGGCCGGCGTTGCGCACCGCCTGGAAACCGGCCGCCAGGCCGTACTGGATGAACAGGTCGAGCTTGCGGGCTTCCTTGGCCGACAGGTATTGCTCGACATCGAAGCCCTTCACCGAGCCGCCAAAACGGGTGGAGTAGGCAGACAGGTCCGTATGCTCGATCGGACCGATGCCACTGCGGCCAGCCAGAATGCCTTGCCAAGTGCTCGGTACATCGGTACCCAGTGGCGACAACATACCCATACCGGTGACCACGACGCGTCTACGCGACACAGTACTCTCCTCTTCTAATAACTAGAGTCTCTTGCCATTGCATTCACGTTGAGGGAATGAAATGGCAACAGGCCCTCGGCGCTCGCAAAGAAAAAACCGCACGCCGGCAAAGGCAGTGCGGTTTTTCCCGACAAGAAGCGTCGACTACTGCGTCTTAGGCCTGGTGGCTTTTGACGTAGTCGATAGCAGCTTGAACGGTAGTGATCTTCTCGGCTTCTTCGTCAGGGATTTCGGTCTCGAATTCCTCTTCCAGAGCCATCACCAGCTCAACGGTGTCAAGCGAATCGGCACCCAGGTCATCGACGAAGGACTTCTCGGCAGTCACTTCCTCTTCCTTGACGCCCAGTTGCTCGGCGACGATTTTCTTGACGCGTTCTTCGATGGTGCTCATACCTAGTTTTCACTCCTAATGGACATATGTCAGGCAGCTGGCCGGTGACCAAGTTTATAGGAAGACGCCTGCTTTTCAAGCGGAACGCGCCTTCCACCAAGTCACCCGACCCTCTGCCCGGAATCTGGTTGCAGCTTTATAACGGATTTTAGGCTCCGTGTATGACTCTTTTTTGAAGCAATCCGTCACATTGAGTTGCAGTTTTACATGTACATCCCGCCGTTCACCGGCACGGTGGCGCCGGTGACGTAGGCTGCACCGTCGGATGCCAGGAAGGAAACCACCTTGGCGATCTCCTCGGCCTGGCCCAGGCGGCCCAGCGGAATCTGGCTCAACAGGCCCTCGCGGTGCGCTTCTGGCAGCTCGCGGGTCATGTCGGTGTCGATGAAGCCCGGGGCCACCGAGTTGACGGTGATGCCACGCGAGCCGACTTCACGCGCCAGGGCGCGGCTGAAGCCTTCCAGACCGGCCTTGGCGGCGGCGTAGTTGACCTGGCCGACGTTGCCCATGGCACCGACCACGGAGCCGATGCTGATGATACGGCCCCAACGCGCCTTGGTCATGCCACGCAGCACGCCCTTGGACAGACGGTAGAGGCTGTTGAGGTTGGTGTCGACCACGTCGAACCACTCGTCATCCTTCATGCGCAGCATCAGGTTGTCGCGGGTGATACCGGCGTTGTTGACCAGGATGGCCGGCGCGCCGAACTGTTCCTGGATCGCATTGAGGACCGCGGTGACCGACTCGTCGCTGGTCACGTTCAGCGCCATACCGGTACCGGCGATGCCGTGCTCCTTGAGGGTGGCAGCGATGCGCTCGGCACCCGAGGCCGAGGTGGCGGTGCCGATCACGGTCGCGCCCTGGCGGCCCAGTTCGAGGGCGATGGCCTGGCCGATGCCACGGCTCGCGCCAGTGACCAATGCAACTTTACCTTGCAGGCTCATGCAAGCTTCTCCTAGTTCAGGCCAGCGCCGCACGGGTAGCGGCGACAGCGTCAGGGGTATTGAGGTTGTAGGTGGTCACGCCGTCGGCGCAACGCTTGTTCAGGCCAGCCAGGACCTTGCCCGGGCCGCACTCGACCAGGTTGAGCGCACCGTTGGCGGCCAGGGTCTGCACGCATTCCACCCAACGCACCGGCTGGTACAGCTGCGCCAGCAGGTCTTGCTTGAGGGCGTCGAGGCTGGCGGCGACCGCGGCGGTGACGTTCTGCACCACCGGGATCTGCGGAGCCTTCCACTCGATGGCGTTGACCGCCTCGGCGAAGCGCTCGGCGGCCGGCTTCATCAAGGCACAGTGCGACGGCACGCTGACCGCCAGCGGCAGCGCGCGCTTGGCGCCCTTGGCCTTGCACAGCTCGATGGCACGGTCCACCGCAGCCTTGTTGCCGGCGATGACCACCTGGCCAGGGGAGTTGAAATTGACCGCGCTGACCACTTCGTCCTCGGCCGCTTCGGCACAGATGGCCACCACGTCGGCGTCGTCCAGGCCCAGGATCGCCGCCATGGCGCCATGGCCTGCCGGTACGGCTTCCTGCATCAGCTGACCACGGCGCTCGACCAGGCGAACGGCGTCCTTCAGGCTCAGGCTGCCAGCGGCAACCAGCGCACTGTATTCACCCAGGCTGTGGCCGGAGACGAATGCCGGGCGTGCGCCGCCCTCCTCCAGCCACAGGCGCCAAAGGGCGATGGAGGCGGTGAGGATCGCCGGCTGGGTCTTGTCGGTTTGGTTGAGTTGTTCTTCCGGACCTTGCTGGACCAGCTTCCACAGGTCGTAGCCCAGGGCCTCGGAGGCTTCCTTGAAGGTCTCGACGATTACCGGCTTCTCTGCGCCGAGTTCGGCGAGCATGCCCAGCGACTGGGAACCTTGACCGGGAAAGACGAATGCGAGGGATGCAGACATTGAACAAGCCCTTATGATCTTGTCGTCGGATAGGGTGCGTCGAGCCCGGGGCTGGACGCGGAAACTGAACACTTGGATGGGAAAAGGGACCAAGCGGTCACATTTAACCACTTCACGGCGGGAATTAAAGCAAGAGATCTTCCAGGCGACCATGCAGCCGTTGCGGCAGGTTCTCCTGGATCTCGATCAGCGCCCGCTGGATGGCGCTCTGGAAACCCTGCACCCCCGCCGAGCCATGGCTCTTGATGACGATACCCTGCAGGCCGAGAAAACTCGCGCCATTGTGTCGCGCCGGCGCCAGGTCGGCCTGCAGGCGCTTGAGCAGCGGCATGGCCAGCGCACCGGCGGCACGGGCGAGCAGCCCGCTCCTGAACAGCGCCTCGATACGCACACCGATCATGGTCGCCAGGCCTTCGCTGGACTTGAGCAGGATATTGCCGACGAACCCATCGCAGACCACCACGTCCGCCTCGCCGCGATACAGGCCGTCGCCCTCGACGAAGCCTATATAGTTGAGGCCACGGGCATTCTGCAGGAGGCTGGCGGCCAGCTTGACCTGCTGGTTGCCCTTGATGTCCTCGGTACCGACATTGAGCAGCGCCACGCGCGGACGATGGATACCCAGGGCCTGCGCGGCCACCGAGCCCATCACGGCGAACTGGTAGAGGTTCTCGGCACTGCAATCGACGTTGGCACCCAGGTCGAGCAGCTGGCAGTAGCCTGCCTGGGTCGGGATCGCGGCCACCATGGCCGGCCGGTCGATGCCCGGCAGGGTCTTGAGCACGAAGCGCGACAGGGCCATCAGCGCACCGGTATTGCCGGCGCTCACGCAGGCCTGCGCCTTGCCGTCACGCACCAACTCCAGGGCGACGCGCATCGACGAGTCAGGCTTGCCGCGCAACGCCTGGGACGGCCGCTCGTCCATACCCACCACCTCGCTCGCCCCAACGATTTGCAGGCGCGCACGATCCGCAGCCGGTAGGCCGCTGACGAGCTCTTCGAGAAAGGAAGGTTGACCGACGAGGGTCAGGTGCAGCGAGGGGGTAGCCGAAAGGCAGGCAATGCTTGCCTGGACAATGCTGCGGGGACCGAAGTCCCCGCCCATTGCGTCGATCGCGATGATCTGAACGGACAAGGATTACTCGTCGGCGCCCTTGTCGATCACTTTGCGACCACGGTATACGCCTTCTGGCGAAACGTGGTGGCGCAGGTGTACTTCACCGGTGCTCTTCTCTACCGACAGCGCGTTTTCCGACAGGGCGTCGTGGGAACGGCGCATGTCGCGGGCAGAGCGGGATTTTTTGTTCTGCTGAACAGCCATAATTGATTAACTCCTAAACGTTTGGGTCACGCTTTAACTGCGCCAAGACACTGAACGGGTTGGACCGCGATACCTCGTCCTTGCTCGGTTCGGGCTCGTCGGCGCCCGCCGGCTGCTGGCATTCTTCCGGATGATGAGCAGGCACGATGGGCAAGGCGAGCAAGAGCTCCTCCTCGATCAGTGCCTGCAGATCCAAAGGATCTTCGCCCAGTTCCAGCACGTCATAGCCTTTCGGCAACGACTGGGTATTCGCACCCTCCTTCACCACAGCGTAGGTACACTCGCTGTGAATCGGCAGGGTGACCAGCTCAAGACAACGCTGGCAAACCATCTTGACTTCGACATCGAGTTCGCTGTGGAACACCACAACGCCTTGCTCGTCTCGCTCAAAATCGAACTTCGCCTGCACCGTACCGACATCGTCGGACAGCGGGTCGCAGAGTCTTTCCAAATCAGCGAGTTGCAGCGAACCCTGGAGGGTTACGCCACGATCGGCCAATTTGCGCGGGTCAACGTGAGGTGGAATCGGGTCATTCAACATAGGCGCAGCATTCTAGGGATGCCCCCCGCCCCTGTCAAAGGAAATTCGGCGGCATCTGCCATGTTAGAATCGGCTCATCTGACCAGGAGTCTACCATGCTTCCCCTGTTACTGGCTTCCAGCTCCCCTTACCGGCGCGAACTGCTCGAGCGCCTGCGCCTGCCTTTTACCTGGGCAACCCCCGACATAGACGAGCGCCGCCTGGATGACGAGCCCGCCGTGGAACTGGTGCGCCGGCTGGCCAGGCAAAAAGCCGAGGCGCTGGCGGGCAGTCACCCCGGGCACCTGATCATCGGCTCCGACCAGGTGGCGGTGCTCGGCGAGCAGATCCTCGGCAAGCCTCATACCTTCGAGCGCGCCTGCGAGCAATTGTTGGAATGCAGCGGGCAGCAGGTGAGCTTTTTGACCGGACTGGCACTGCTGAACAGCGCCACCGGGGAATGCCAGGTCGACTGCGTGCCGTTTACCGTGACACTGCGTGAACTGGACCGGGAGCGGGTGGAGCGCTATGTGACGGCGGAGCAGCCGCTGGACTGCGCTGGCAGTTTCAAGGCGGAGGGTCTGGGGGTGAGCTTGTTCCGGAGCACCCATGGGTGTGATG
Organism: Pseudomonas sp. I2; assembly: GCF_040984075.1. Lineage (NCBI taxonomy): Bacteria > Pseudomonadati > Pseudomonadota > Gammaproteobacteria > Pseudomonadales > Pseudomonadaceae > Pseudomonas > Pseudomonas sp. I2. The sequence continues at coordinate 6,501 of NZ_JBCGFQ010000012.1, read as the reverse complement.
CGACCAGCCTGATTGGCCTGCCACTGATCAGGTTGGTGGATATGCTGACCAAGGAAGGCGTGGTGATTCCCTAGCCTGGCTCAGGATCTCTGGCGCCTGTGGGATCGAGAACAGCGCGGACGGCACTCGATCTCACAGGCACCGCAAGGCCAGCGACGCGCCCTCAGCGCAACGAAGGCCCCTGGAACCCCATCCACATGGCCAGGCGTTCAGCCACGCTGGCGCCCAGGCGCTTGGAGAAGCGGTCGAACGGCGACTCCTGGACGGTGAAGTCCACCAGCTCCTTCTCGCCCACCACTTCACGCGCCACATAACTGGCACTGCCCAGGCCATCCACCAACCCCAGCGCCTTGGCCTGCTCGCCCGACCAGATCAGCCCACTGAACAGCTCTGGGTGCTCCTTGTCCTTGAGCCGCTCGCCCCGCCCCTGCTTGACCATGGCGATGAACTGGCGATGGGTGGTGTCGAGCACCCCCTGCCAGAACTCGGTCTCTTCCGGCTTCTGCGGCGAGAAGGGGTCGAGGAAGGCCTTGTGCTCGCCAGCGGTATAGGTACGCCGCTCCACACCGAGCTTCTCCATGGCGCCGACGAAGCCGTACCCGGCCGCGGTGACGCCGATGGAGCCGACCAGGCTGGCCTTGTCGGCATAGATCTCGTCCGCCGCACTGGCGATGTAGTAGGCGCCCGAAGCCCCCAGGTCGGCGATCACCGCGTAGAGCTTGATCGCCGGATACTCGGCCCGCAGGCGCCGGATCTCGTCATAGACATAGCCCGCCTGCACCGGGCTGCCACCCGGACTGTTGACGCGCATGACCACGGCCTTGGTCTTGGGATCCTTGAACGCTGCGCGCAGGCTCTTGATGATGTTGTCCGCGCTGGCAGGCTCCTGGTCGGCGATCATCCCGCGCACCTCGACCAGCGCCGTATGGCTGTCACTGCGCGAAGCAGCCTTGTCCATGTCCATCAGCGGCGTGAACAGCACCAGCACGCCGAACAGGTAGACGAAGGTCAGCAGTTTGAAGAAGATGCCCCAGCGCCGCGCCCGGCGCTGCTCCTGGACGCCTGCCAGCAGGGTCTTCTCCAGCAGTTTCCAGCTCTTGCGCTCCTCGCCATCATCGGGCTCGGGCGCTTTCCACTCGTCAGCCATGCTCACCTACCTTGGAAGTGGCGCTGCGCGTAGCGGCCAGCCACTCGCGCAACTGTGAAAAATGATCGATGCACACCTGCGGCCCGAACTCGCTCAGGGCCTGCAGCGACATCGCGCCATAGCCCACCGCGACCGAGTGCATGCCAGCATTGCTGGCCATCTGCAGGTCGAATGCCGAATCTCCGACCATCAGCGCCTGCCGCGGTTCGACCCGGCAGTGGGCGAGGATCTCCTCCAACATCAGTGGATGGGGCTTGCCACGGGTCTCGTCGGCGGCGCGAGTGATGTCGAAGTAGCCTTCCCAGCCGTTGGCCTTGAGCACACGATCCAGGCCGCGGCGCGCCTTGCCGGTGGCCACCGCCAGGCGATAGCCCTCGGCACGGAAGGCCTCCAGCGACTCGACCACGCCGTCGAACAGCGGCGACGGCTGCTGGTCCAGGGCCATGTAGATGTCAGCGTAGTGCTGGCGAAACACCTCGACCTGGACAGCATCGAGGTGCGGATAGAGGGTGGCGATGGCCTCGCCCAGGGCCAGGCCGATGATGCCCTTGATCGCCCGCTCGTCGCTCGGCGCCTCCCCGGCGCGCTCGGCCGCGGCGTTCATGGCCAGGACGATGCGCCCAATGGAGTCGGCCAGGGTTCCGTCCCAGTCGAAGATCAACAGCTCGTAGCTCTTTTTCATGAAAAGTCAGGTCGCACTCAGGCGCTCCACGGTCCTGGCCCACATGTCGTCCACCGGGGCCTCGAGCTTGAGCTCGCCGCCGTCAGGCAGCGGCACGGTCAGCGCATAAGCATGCAGGAACAAGCGCTTGCCGCCCAGATCGCGCAGTTCCCGGGTGAAATCCTCGTCGCCGTACTTGCTGTCACCGGCGATGCTGTGCCCGGCATGCAGGGTATGCACGCGGATCTGGTGGGTACGCCCGGTCACCGGACGCGCCTCGACCAGGGTGGCGAAATCACCGAAGCGGCGCAGCACCCGGAACAGGGTCAACGCCTCCTTGCCCTCGTCGTTGACCTCGACCATGCGCTCGCCCGAGCGCAGGTTGCTCTTCTGCAACGGCGCGCTGACCTGTTTCTTCGACGTGGGCCAATGGCCGCGCACCAGGGCCATGTAGCGCTTGTCGACGCCGTCGCCGCGCAAGGCCGCGTGCAGGTGGCGCAGCATGCTGCGTTTCTTGGCGATCATCAGCAGGCCGGAGGTGTCGCGATCCAGGCGATGGACCAGCTCCAGCTCCTTGGCGTCCGGGCGCAGCTGGCGCAGCGCCTCGATCACCCCGAAGCTCAGGCCGCTGCCGCCGTGCACGGCGATGCCGGCAGGCTTGTTGAGCACGATCAGCGCCTTGTCCTCGTAGACGATGGCCGCCTCCAGGCGCTGCAGCAGCCCCTGGGCCACCGGCACCGGCTCGTCGCGCTCGGGCAAGCGGACGGGCGGTACCCGCACGATATCGCCGGCCTGGAGCTTGTACTCGGGCTTGATCCGGCCCTTGTTCACCCGCACTTCGCCCTTGCGCAGGATGCGGTACACCAGGGTCTTGGGCACGCCCTTGAGGGCCGTGATGAGGAAATTGTCGATGCGCTGGCCGGCAAGCTCCGGCGCGACTTCGATCAGCTGAACGCCGGAAGTCGGGGGGGTATTGGTCGTCATGGATGGATCATAACAATTTTTTATGGAATTGAAGCACTTAATCATTACTGCTATAGTCGCGAACGCCGCCAAAAGCGGCAGGCCAGCGGCACATGGCTCCACGCCGGCCCCTGACCAACGCAATTCTCGAGGACGCGAGGCCGTCCGACGGGGTTTTCGCCAGTTTACCGAAATGCCTGGAATCGCCACCAGCGCCGAGTAGAGAAGACCGAAAAAAAACGACGAGTGCGGTGTTTCACCTCCTTCCCTGTTCTTTTTCGCCGCGCCTCTGCCCGCCACCGTCGCTTCCGCGCAAGCTGGCGAATGCTTCGGAAACATCTGCCTTGGACATGAATGCGCCAGCTCCCGACGTGGAGCTCGCGAAAAATGCAACCCGTTGCGGATTCAGCGCGCGGCAGCACCCGAATTATCAGGGATACGTGCAGGGTGGAGATGCACAGACCTCGGACCGTGTAGCACGGCATCCGGCCACCGGCCTTCTGACAACGGCCTGGCGAGCGGACCCGCTGTTTTCCAGATGCCCACGGGCGTCCACGGCCCCCTGGCTGATTCCTCCTCCTGAACTGAGTGCACATGCAGCAAATCAGGACGCGTCGTCGCGACCACGGCAGGCTGGGCAACCGGCTGGTGCCGAACGTCGCTGGACACGGGGGTGGCCCGCCACCCTTTGCGCACCTTGGCACCGACCATGAGAAGTCGTGTGTGCCGAACGCCGTTTCCGGCAGCCCGGAAACCGACGGTACAACATGAAAAGAATGCTGATTAACGCGACTCAACCCGAAGAGTTGCGTGTAGCCCTGGTGGACGGCCAACGTCTCTACGACCTGGACATCGAGTCCGGCGCGCGTGAGCAGAAAAAGGCCAACATCTACAAAGGCAAGATCACCCGGATCGAACCCAGCCTCGAAGCGGCTTTCGTCGACTTCGGTTCCGAACGCCACGGCTTCCTGCCGCTGAAGGAAATCTCCCGCGAGTACTTCAAGAAGGCCCCCGAAGGCCGCGTCAACATCAAGGAAGTGCTGAGCGAGGGCCAGGAAGTCATCGTCCAGGTCGAGAAGGAAGAGCGCGGCAACAAAGGCGCCGCCCTGACCACCTTCATCAGCCTGGCTGGCCGCTACCTGGTGCTGATGCCCAACAACCCCCGCGCCGGCGGTATCTCCCGCCGCATCGAAGGCGAGGAGCGCAACGAACTGCGCGAGGCCCTCAACGGCCTGACCGTCCCCGCCGACATGGGCCTGATCGTGCGCACCGCCGGCCTTGGCCGCAGCAGCGAAGAAATGCAGTGGGACCTCGACTACCTCCTGCAGCTGTGGACCGCCATCAAGGAAGCCTCCCAGGACCGCGCCGCGCCTTTCCTGATCTACCAGGAAAGCAACGTCATCATCCGCGCCATCCGCGACTACCTGCGCCAGGACATCGGCGAGGTGCTGATCGACAGCATCGACGCCCAGGAAGAAGCCCTGACCTTCATCCGCCAGGTGATGCCGCAGTACGCCAGCAAGGTCAAGCTGTACGAGGACAGCGTCCCGCTGTTCAACCGTTTCCAGATCGAAAGCCAGATCGAGACCGCCTTCCAACGCGTGGTCGACCTGCCATCGGGCGGCTCGATCGTCATCGACCCGACCGAGGCCCTGGTGTCCATCGACATCAACTCGGCGCGCGCCACCAAGGGTAGCGACATCGAGGAAACCGCCCTGCAGACCAACCTGGAAGCGGCCGAGGAAATCGCCCGCCAGCTGCGCCTGCGCGACATCGGCGGCCTGATCGTCATCGACTTCATCGACATGACCCCGGCGAAGAACCAGCGCGCCGTGGAAGAGCGCGTGCGCGAATGCCTCGAGGCCGACCGTGCCCGCGTGCAGGTCGGCCGCATCTCGCGCTTCGGCCTGCTGGAGATGTCCCGCCAGCGCCTGCGCCCATCGCTCGGCGAAAGCAGCGGCATCGTCTGCCCGCGCTGCTCGGGCACCGGCATCATCCGTGACGTCGAGTCGCTGTCCCTGGCGATCCTGCGCCTGATCGAGGAAGAGGCCCTGAAGGACCGCACCGCCGAGGTTCGCGCCCAAGTGCCGATCCCGGTCGCCGCCTTCCTGCTGAACGAAAAGCGCAACTCGATCACCAAGATCGAACTGCGCACCCGCGCGCGCATCATCATCCTGCCGAACGATCACCTGGAAACCCCGCACTTCGAAGTCCAGCGCCTGCGCGACGACAACCCGGACGTGCTGAACAGCCAGTCCAGCTACGAGATCGCGGCCGCCGAAACGGAAGAAGCGCCCCAGCCGACCGCAACCCGCACCCTGGTTCGCCAGGAAGCTGCGGTCAAGACCGCGCCGGCCCGCGCCAATGCACCGCTGCCGAGCACGCCCGAGCAACAGCCCGCCGCGCCGGTCGCAGCCGCGCCCAGCGTTCCCGAGCCGAGCCTGTTCAAGGGCCTGGTGAAATCCCTGGTCAGCCTGTTCGCCGGCAAGGAAGAGCCTGCCGCCGCACCAGCCGCCACCCCCGCCAAGCCCACCACCGAGCGCACGCAGCGTAACGAGGAGCGCCGCAACGGCCGCCAGCAGAGCCGCAACCGCGGTGGTCGCCGCGAGGAAGACCGCAAGCCACGCGAAGAGCGCAGCGAGCGCGCCCCGCGCGAGGAGCGCCAGGCGCGTGAAGAGCGTGCCCCGCGTGAAGAACGTGCACCACGCGAGGAGCGCCAGCCGCGCCAGCCACGCGAAGACCGTCGCGGCAACCGCGAGGAACGCGTTCGCGAACTGCGCGAGCCGCTGGATGCAGCCCCTGCCGCCCGCGAGGAGCGCCAGCCCCGTGAAGAGCGCGCCCCACGTGAGGAACGCGCACCGCGCGAAGAGCGCGTAACCCGCGAGGAGCGTGCGCCACGTGAAGAACGCGCACCACGCGAGGAGCGTGCGCCCCGTGAAGAGCGCGCCCCACGCGAGGAACGCGCACCGCGCGAAGAACGTGCTCCACGTGAGGAACGTGCACCGCGTGAAGAGCGTGCGCCACGCGAAGAACGTGTCGAGCGCGAAGAGCGCCAGCCACGTCCGCCACGTGAAGAACGTCAGCCACGCGCTGCCGAGCAGGCTGCCGAAGCGGCCGAGGAGCAACTGCCGAACGAGGAACTGCTGCAGGACGAACAACAGGAAGGCACCGATGGCGAACGCCCACGCCGCCGCTCCCGTGGCCAGCGTCGTCGCAGCAACCGCCGCGAACGCCAGCGCAACGCCAATGGCGAGCTGATCGAAGGTGGCGAGGAAGAAGCCAGCGGCGAGCAGCAGCCACAGCCACACAAGGCCACCGAGCTGGGTGCCGAACTGGCTGCCGGCCTGGCCGTGACCGCTGCCGTCGCCAGCAGCAACATCAGCGCCGAAGCCGAGGCCCAGGCCAACCAGCAGGCAGAGCTCGCCACTGCCGTTACCCGCGAGGCCGAAACCGTCAGCCAGCCAGCCGAACAGGCTGCCCAGGCCGAGGAAACCGCCGCCGCCCCAGTGGTCGAGCAGCCGGTCAGCGAACCTGTCGCCGTGGTCGAGCCAAGCGCCGAGCCAGTGGTCGAAGTCGTGCCGCAGCCCGTTACCGAAGCTGAAGCTGTCGAGCAGGCGCCTGCGGTCGAAGGCGGTGAAGCCGAGCCAGCAGTGGTCGCCGAGCAGGCGCCGGTCGAGACGCCAGTCGTCGAGCAACCAGCCGCTGTCGTCGAGGCCACGCCGGAAGTGAC